>JABFRE010000216.1 GCA_013141325.1 Novosphingobium sp. | reverse complement strand
AACCTGGCCGCGATGGTCGCCGATCCCGAGCATCTGCTCAAGGGCGCGACTGGCAACGGCAGCACCACGGTGATGAGTTCGACCAAGGCCATCGACAGTTACCGCAAGGCTCCGCCGACCGGTGAAAACGGCATCAAACAGACTTCGACCAAGAGCGGGAACTGAACCATGAATGCTCCCTGGAAACCCGGTACACCCGGCAACCGCGACGCCTTCGCCTCCTTCATCTGCGATGAAGCCGCGCTGGACGTGCTGCGTCCCGTCGTGATCGAAATGGGCTGGCAGCCCGAGAAGTGCAACAAGGGCGGGCTGCGCAACGCCGTCCAGTCGCTCTCGATCACCGCAAGCCCGAACATCCTGATGGTCGACCTGTCGGAAAGCGGCGATCCGCTGAGCGACATCAATTCGCTGGCCGAGGTTTGCGAACCCGGCACGGTGGTGATCGCGGTGGGCCAGGTCAACGATGTGCGCCTCTACCGCGATCTGCTCGCCAGCGGCATCCACGACTATCTGCTCAAGCCGCTCTCGCCCGGTCAGGTCCGCGATTCCCTGGTCAATGCCCAGGCGGTGTTCGCGGCGCCCAAGCATCACGATCCGGCTGTGGCCAAGCGTCACATCTCGACTGCGGTGATCGGAACGCGTGGCGGTGTCGGGGCTTCGACCCTGGCCACCTCGCTGGCCTGGATCTTCAGCGCCGATCTGAAAATGCCGACCGCGCTGCTCGATCTTGACGTGCACTTCGGCACCGGCGCCCTGGCGCTCGACCTCGAGCCGGGCCGCGGCCTGACCGACGCGATCGAGAATCCGGGCCGGATCGACGGGCTGTTCATCGAACGCGCCATGATCCGCGCCAACGATCACCTGGCGATCCTTTCGGCCGAAGCGCCGATGAACTCGCCGCTGATGACCGACGGCGCCGCCTTCGTGCAGCTGGAGGAGGAATTCCGCCAGGCGTTCGAAATGACGGTGATCGATCTTCCGCGCAACATGCTGATCAACTTCCCGCACCTGCTGGCCGACGTGAACGTCGTGCTGGTGACCACGGAAATGACACTGGCCGGCGCGCGCGATGCGATCCGCATCCTCTCGTGGCTCAAGACCAACGCCAGCCACGTGCAGCCGATCGTGGTCGCCAACAAGGTCCAGTCGGGCCTGGCGGAGATCAGCAAGGCCGATTTCGAGGCGTCGATCGAACGCAAGATCGGCTTTTCGATCCCCTACGACATCAAGTCGGCCACCAACGCCGCCAAGCTGGGCCAGACCTTTGCCGATGCCAACCGCAGCAGCAAGGCCGGCAGCGTGATCCGCGACATCTCGAAGACGGTGATGGGGATCGGCGAAGGCGAAGCGGTGGACGATGCAGTGAAGGCCAAGTCTTCGCTGCTGGGCAAGCTCGACCTCAAGTCGCTGCTGCCGAAGAAGCAGAAAACCCCCGTGGCGGCCCAGGGCTGAAACGGACGGTCGCCCGGCCTGCCGATCGGCAGGCCGCAGGTGCAACGGTAAGGAAGGCGAAAACCGCAGATGAGCATTATCCAGCTCCTGCTCGTGGCCATGGGCCTGATGGCCTTCATGGTCCTTGGTTACCTGGGCTTTTCGGGCCCGTCGGCGACCAAGGAAAGCGCCCGCCGTCTTCAGGCGGTCCGCTACCGGCACTCCGAAAGCACGCTTGACAAGGTGGAAGCGCAGCTGCGCAAGGCCGTGGCCGCGCGCAAGCCGAGAGCGCACCAGATCGCCGGCTCGCAATCGCGCACCGCGGCGCTGGCGCTGCGGCTGCACCGTACCGGCAAAGGCTGGACGCTGAGCCAGTATGCCTACACATCGCTGGGGATCGCCTTGGCGATCACCGTGCTGATGTACCTCAAATCCGGCGCGGCGCTGTTGTCGCTGGGCTTCGGCGTGGTCGCCGGTGTCGGCATTCCGCACATGGCAGTGAACCGTGCGATCAACAAACGCTATGTCGCCTTCACCACCAAGTTTCCCGACGCCATCGAGCTGCTGGTTCGCGGCCTGCGTTCGGGCCTGCCGGTGACCGAAACCCTGGGTGTGATTGCCAGCGAAGTTCCCGGCCCGGTGGGCGAGGAATTCAAGTCGATTACCGAGCGGATCAAGATCGGCAAGACCATGGAGGATGCCCTTCAGGACACCGCCGACCGGCTCAACATGCCCGAGTTCAGCTTCTTCTGCATCACGCTGGCGATCCAGCGGGAAACCGGCGGCAACCTGGCGGAAACCCTGTCGAACCTTGCCGACGTGCTGCGCAAGCGCGGGCAGATGAAGCTCAAGATCAAGGCGATGAGCTCTGAATCGAAGGCGTCCGCCTATATCGTCGGCGCCTTGCCCTTCATCGTTTTCGGCCTGATCTGGTTCGTCAACCCGACCTACATTTCCGGCTTTTTCAGCGACGAACGCCTGATCGTGATCGGTCTGGGCGGCCTGACCTGGATGAGCATCGGCGGCTTCATCATGGCCAAGATGGTCAGCTTCGAGATCTGAGCGGGAGATATATGTCATGATCAATACCCCGCCCGGACCGATCACGATCAGGC
>JABFRE010000051.1 GCA_013141325.1 Novosphingobium sp. | reverse complement strand
CGCACAAGCCAGGGGCAGAGCTGATCCTGCGCGGGCACTAGGCAACGGCGCGACCCTTGACCTGATGCGGCGCTGCACCCAAGGGGGGCAATGGCATCGAAGCTGCTCAGATCGCGCAATTATGCCCCCTCGGCACGGCTCGCCCCCTATATCGCGCGGCACTATGTCTTTTCGGTCGATGCGCCCGCCGCCTTCGAGCTGATCGACCAGCTGCTGGCCGAAACGATCTTCATCCGGCTGCTGCTTGAGGGTGACTGGGCGGCAGAACTGAACCCGGGCGAATGGTCCAATGTCGGGCCAGGGGTATTCTTCGGCGCCAACAGCCGGCCGATGCGGGTGCGGGTGCGCGGCGGGTTCCGGGTGGTGGGGATCGCACTGTGCCCGGCGGGGTGGCCGTCGCTGTCCAGCATTCCAGTCCACGAATTCACCGACCGGATGCTGCCGCTCGACACAGTTGCGGGTGAGCGCGCGGCGGCACTGTTCGACGATGTCGCGGCGGTCACCAGCGATGACGAAGCCGGTGATCTGGCGATCATTGCCGCGATCGAACGGCACTTCTGCGCCTTACTGGACGAGCGCGGCTGGCCACCTTCGCACCCCGCGATGCACCGGTTCGAGCTGATCGCGCGCAACAACAGCACCGCCAAGGTTGCCGCAGTCGCCAGCGCGCTGGGTATTGCCGCGCGCCAGCTGGAGCGGCTGTGCCTCACCCATTACGGAATGAGCCCCAAGGCGGTGCTGCGCCGCAGCCGCTTTCTCGACATGGCCTCGGCGATACGCGGACTGTCGCATCCGGATGAGCACGAGCTGGCGGCGCTGCGCTTCAGTGACCAGTCCCATCTTATCTACGAGTTTCGCCGGTTCATCAGCATGACTCCCGGCCAGTTCACCAAAACGCCGACCCCGCTGCTCGACGCCGGGCTGGAACTGCGCAACCTGCGCAAAGCCGAAGACGCGGCGCGCGGTGTTGCTGCCGTGCCCGCCTGACGCACCCGGCGGCAATTGCCGCTTGCGATTGGCGCGCATTGCCGCAAAAGCGCGCGCATGACCGATGACGCATTGCTCGCCGCCGCCCAGGTATCCAAGGCTTGGCCCTTTGAAGAGGCGCGCAAGCTCGTCAAACGCTATCCGCAGGGCAAGCCGGGCCCAGATGGACAGATCGTGCCGGTGCTGTTCGAGACCGGCTATGGCCCCAGTGGCCTGCCACATATCGGCACTTTTCAGGAAGTTCTGCGCACCACGCTGGTCCGCCGCGCCTACGAGGTGCTGACAGGCGGCGCGCCGACGCGGCTGGTGGCGTTCAGCGACGACATGGACGGGCTGCGCAAGGTGCCCGACAACATCCCCAACCAGGGCCTGCTGACAGCCTATCTGGGCCACCCACTCAGCCGGATTCCCGATCCGTTCGGCAAGTACGAAAGCTTTGCCCACCACAACAACGCGATGCTTCGCGAGTTCCTCGATCGGTTCGGGTTCGATTACGAATTCGTGGCTTCGTCCGACATGTACAATTCCGGCCAGTTCGACGACGCGCTGCGCGGGGTGCTGCGCAATTTCCCGGCGATCATGGACATCATGCTGCCGACCCTGCGCGAGGAACGGCGTCAGACCTATTCGCCGGTGCTGCCGGTCAGCCCCAAGACCCACCAGGTGCTGCAGGTGCCGCTCGAAGTGGTCGATGCCGAGGCCGGACTGGTGCGGTTCGAAGATCACGGGGAGATGGTGGAAAGCTGCATCTTCGGTGGGCAGGCCAAGCTGCAGTGGAAAGTCGACTGGGCGATGCGCTGGGTGGCGCTGGGCGTCGACTACGAGATGTGCGGCAAGGATTTGACCGACTCGGTACGCGAAAGCGGGCGGATAACCCGCGCGTTGGGGGCCACGCCGCCCGAAGCCCTGATCTACGAACTGTTCCTCGACGAAGAGGGGCAGAAGATCTCCAAGTCCAAAGGCAACGGCCTGACCATCGATCAGTGGCTGACCTATGGCAGCGAGGAAAGCCTGGGCCTGTTCCTGTACCGCGAGCCCAAGAGCGCCAAGAGCCTGCACACCGGGATCATCCCCAAGAACGTCGATGAATACTGGCAGTTCCGCGAGAAGCTGACCAGTCAGCCGATTGAGCAGCAGCTGGGCAACCCGGTCTGGCACCTGCTGCGCGCCAACGGGTATCACGGCGGCGATGGCGAGAGCCTGCCGGTGACCTTCAGCCTGCTGCTCAATCTGGTGGGCGTGCTGGGGGCAGGGGCCACGCG
Organism: Novosphingobium sp.; assembly: GCA_013141325.1. GTDB lineage: Bacteria > Pseudomonadota > Alphaproteobacteria > Sphingomonadales > Sphingomonadaceae > Novosphingobium. The sequence continues at coordinate 312 of JABFRE010000051.1, read as the reverse complement.
CGCGCAGGTCTGGTCGTACCTTGGCAACTATGTCGAAAATGCCGATCCGGCCGCGCATCCTGCGCTGGACGGACTGGTGGGCCGGGCGCTGGCCTACAATCGCGATCTGGTGGCTCCGACGCTGGTGCGGCGCAAGCCGGAAGCGAACGAGGCGCTGGCGCTCGCGGCTCTGGATGAGGAACTCGCGGCCACCTCAGACGATGCCACGGCTGAGGATCTGCAGACCATGGTCTATGAGATCGGCAAGGATCCGCACTTCGGCTTTGAAAGCCTGCGTGACTGGTTCAAGGCGCTCTACGAGACACTGCTGGG
>JABFRE010000202.1 GCA_013141325.1 Novosphingobium sp. | reverse complement strand
CGTGTGGCGATCGTTACCGGAGGTACAAGGGGCATCGGCGAGGCGATCTGCAAGCGCCTCCAAAAGCAGGGCCACACTGTGATTGCCAACTATGGCGGCAATGAGGAAAAGGCCAAGGCCTTCACCGCCGCCACCGGGATCCTCTCGTACCGCTGGGACGTGGGGGATCACGAAGCCTGCATCCACAACTGCAACGATATTGCCGCCGAGCACGGACCCATCGACATCGTCATCAACAACGCCGGCGTCACCCGCGACGGCGTGCTCCACAAGATGAGCTTCGACGACTGGAACGAGGTGATGCGGATCAACCTGGGCGGCTGTTTCAACATGGCCAAGGCGACCTTCCCCGGAATGCGTGAGCGCGGCTGGGGCCGGATCGTCAACATCGGTTCGATCAACGGCCAGGCCGGGCAATACGGCCAGGTCAACTATGCCGCCGCCAAGAGCGGGATCCACGGCTTTACCAAGGCCCTGGCTCAGGAAGGCGCGAAATACGGGGTCACCGTCAACGCCATCGCGCCGGGTTATATCGATACCGACATGGTTGCCGCCGTGCCGCCGCCAGTGCTGGAAAAGATCGTCGCCAAGATCCCGGTCGGCCGCCTTGGCCACGCCGAGGAAATCGCCCGCGGGGTGGCGTTCCTGACCAGCGAGAACGGCGGGTTCGTGACCGGATCGACCATGTCGATCAATGGCGGGCAGCATATGTATTGAGGCGGGCCGAGGCGAATAGTGCGGGCGTTCCGACGGAACGGCAAGCTATTCGCCGGTGGCGCAGCCACGGCCCAGCCCGGCCAGCGGGGCGGCGGCCATCGGGCCGACGATCCCGTCTGACGTCACGGATGCGGCTTTGCCGCAGCCGCTTGGCCGCGCTAAGCTCGTCACCAATGACCACCCCTTACCACCCCCCGGTCAAACGCTCGGTCGAGATCGCCGGGCACAAGACCTCGATCAGCCTCGAGCCGCTCTACTGGGAACTGCTCAAGCAGGCCGCCGGGGCCGAGGGCCTGCCGATCAACGCGCTGGTTGCGCGGATCGACGCGGAGCGGATCAAAGCCCCGGTCCCGCCGGGACTGGCAGGGGCGATCAGGCTGTGGCTGGTGGCTTGGTTGGCGAGCAGGATGGGGTAGGAGGGAGTATTCCGGGCTATGAATCGGCAAATCGGATCGAGAATTCACCGGATCCTGTAAGTTTGCCAGTTCGCGGAACGCTTGAAACGAGCATAGCAATTTTCGGATTTGGGTTGGAACTCGGAGAATGAAACTCAAAATTATAGTCAAATGAAATCATTCCTTTGAAAACACCATCTTCAAGAAATCCAAATGCTTCTGAAAAAACTTCGAAAGATATGCGGAATGGCATTGGGATTTCGCCCGTCTGTGGAACACCAATAATCTCTCCTTCTTGTATTTCTCCAATCTGTATATTCTTGAATATCGTAGGAAGCTCATGGTTCTGAGATAATTCCTGCGCATTTGCTATGAACTCAAACCTATCAAGGCCAAGGCGTTCGTTTAGTTTCCGCGCCAAACCAGTGGCCGTAATGACCCTCAGCTTTGCCTGAATGCGACCGTCCTCTTGCCGGGCAACCCAGCCTTCTGTGATTGGAGCGACACTATCGTTCAGCACATCGTTTTGCAGTAACGGATGGTCCGACTCGTGAGGGCCATAGATGACCTCTCCTCCTCGAATTTCGAGCTTGGAGGGCAGCCCTTTTGCAAGTGGCCGCCCGACATCAGGTGTGACCCTCGAAGCATATTTCTTTATCGCCTCGAATTCTAGAACACCGCATATTTGCGAACGAAGATCTTCGATTTCCTCGTAGGCCCAGCTTAGCAACGGAGCCTTGAGTCGACTGGTCATGTAGAGGTTGAATTCTCGCCCATTGGTAACCAAAAAGTAGAGTGCTGCGATTTCAGGGTGAGCGGCATATGTATGCGCCTGCTCGACGTCCTCTCGACCGATTTCCCGAGATGGACTTTTAACCTCAACGACCCAGCGCCCATACCCGACGGCCTCGCAAACGTAGTCGGCCTTACCTAGGGCAGGATCTTTGGCAGGCTTCTTCCGGCCTAGAAACGCCTTGTCGTATCGCAACGGAACTTCGCTGCGAATTGCTGCTTGGGTCCCATGTTGATAACCAAGGCTTTCGAGAAACGGCCTGACGACCGTTTCTCGGACGTCGGTCTCGTTCATAGAATCGAAATCGGGAAGCACCCTGGCCATCTGTTGAAATCAATCCCCGCCAACCCGCTCGATCTGCGCGCCCACCAGCGCCAGCTTCTCCTCCAGCCGTTCGTACCCGCGATCAAGGTGGTAGAGCCGGTGGACCTGCGTCTCACCTTCTGCCGCAAGTCCGGCGATCACCAGGCTCATCGAGGCGCGCAAGTCCGTGGCCATCACTTCGGCGCCGGTCAACTTGTCCACGCCGTGGACGATCGCGGTGCGGCCCGAGGTTTCGATATGGGCACCCATCCGGCCCAGTTCGGGAACGTGCATGTAACGGTTTTCGAAGATCGTTTCGGTCAGCACCGAGGTGCCCTGGGCCAGGCACAGCATCGCCA
>JABFRE010000223.1 GCA_013141325.1 Novosphingobium sp. | reverse complement strand
GGCTTTGCCTTCCGCCTCAGCTTCCTCAACAAGTGCGATGAGACCGAGCGGATGCTGGTGGCCGAATACTATCAGCGGGTGTTCGGGACCGAACTGCCCGAGAGCGTGGTCGGCAAGGCCTGATTGCGGTGAAGCTTCTCGCCCTGGCGCTCGCCGCTGCTCCGACTGCCGCGACGCCGTTGGCAGTCCTGCCGCCGCCGCTCGCCGCACCGGCGCCGGTGCTGACCCATTACTATCCCGCAGACGCCAACGCCGCCGCCCAGGTCGAAGGCGCCGTGGCCGAGGCGCGTGCGGGTGGCCGCCGGGCCGTGCTGGTGTTCGGCGCCGACTGGTGCAGCGACAGCACCGCGCTCGCCGCCATTCTCAAGTCGGATCTGTGGCAGGCCCATTTCGGCAAGCGTTACAGCCTGACCTTTATTGACGTGAACCGCCCGACCAGGGGGCAAGGGCGCAACCAGGATGTGATCGCGCGGTTCGGGATCGACAAGATGACCGGTACGCCCGAACTGCTGGTGATCGGCCAGGACGGCAAGCCGCTCAACACAGCGCAAGACGCGCACAGCTGGCGCGATGCGGGCGATCGTCCGGTGTCGGCGGTGTTCAAGTGGTTCTTCAAGCTCGACAAGGCCGGAACCGAAGCGGCGGCTGTAACGCCCGCCGCCCCGATCAAACCCTGAAGCCTACGGTACGACCAGATACTTCTCGCCGGTGCGCCGGGCGTTGTATTCGCTGACCGCTTCCTTGGTCAGCATCCCTTCCAGCGATACCCGCGCCTTGTAGTGGCTGGCGAAAGTCGTCGTCAGATCCTTCATCACCCGCATCCGCATCCGCCCGACGACTTCCATACCGGCCTTCATCATGAACGGGGTCAGCAGCCACCCGGCCAGATCCCAGGTCAGGCCGAAGGCGCGGTTGAGGATCGTCGGGCCGAGGTCAAGCGCGCCGTAGATGTAGACCTTCTTGGCCTCGCTTGAGCCATAGCGGCTGAAAGCGGCGCCGCGGCTGGCGGCGGCTTCCATCGCGGTCAGGATCTGGCCGGCCAGCGTGCCGCCGCCGATCGGATCGAAGCCGATCATCGCCTTGGTCTCAGCAATCGCGTCGATCAGCTTCGGCATGAAATCGGCGTCGGTCATGTTGAGGACGTGGGTCGCGCCCAGGTCCCTCAGCAGTTTCACCTGATCGTCGCTGCGCACGATGTTGACCAGCGGGATTCCGTCTTCAAGGCAGATCTTGACCAGCATCTGCCCCAGGTTGGACGCCGCAGCGGCGTGGACAATGCCGGTGAAGCCTTCCAGCTTCATCGTTTCGGTAAAACCAAGCGCGGTCATCGGGTTGACGAACGAACTGGCGGCCTGTTCTGCGCTGACACCGTCATCCACCGGGAAGGCCATCTGCGCTTCGGCAAGGGCATAGCTGCCATAGGCGGTGCCCGGCACACAGGCGATCCGCTTGCCCATCAGGTGCTCTGCGCCGTCGCCGGCCGCCACTACGGTTCCCGCCGCTTCGTTGCCGGCCGGCATGGCCATGCCGTGCCGCGCCTTCATCGCCCGGGTGGCGTTTTCGGGCATCTTTGCCACCACCTTGCCCGGCGAATAGACGGCATTGTCGGTATCGGCGCTGGCGAACAGCAGGCCAAGGTCGGAGGGGTTGATCGGGGTGGCTTCGACCTTGATCAGCACCTGGCCTGGCTTGGGATCGTCCCAGGTCTTGTCGTTCAGCTGGACGGTCAGCGTGCCGTCCGCGTCGAGCTGGGTGGTGAGCTGCTTGCCGGTGAAGGCCATTGGTTGTCTCCCGATTCTTGTTTCGGAATGCAACCTAATGCCTCAATCGTCGGGGTAAAGCGCGCGGACGAAATAAAGCCCCTCGCTTGGCGCGTTGAGCCCCAGCGCCGCGCGGTCGCGAGCGGCGAGCGCTTCGGCCACCTGTTCCTCGCGCCAGCGCCCCATCCCGACCAGCGCCAGGCAACCGACCATCGAGCGGACCTGATGGTGCAGGAACGAACGCGCGGCGGTTTCGATCAGCACCTGCGTGCCTTCACGGCGGACGGCGAGCCGGTCGAGCGTCTTGACCGCGCTGGCGGCCTGGCAGTGGACCGAACGGAAGGTGGTGAAATCGTGATGCCCGACCAGCGCCTGAGCGGCGCGGTGCATCGCATCGGCGTCGAGCGGCTGGGCGACCAGCCAGGCGCGGTTGGCGTCGAGGGTGAGGGGCGCGCGGCGGTTGGCGATCCGATAGAGATATTCGCGTCCCACGCAGCAAAACCGCGCGTGCCAGTCGTCCGGCTTGTCCTCGCAGGTCAGCACCGCGATCGGAGCCGGGCGCAGGTGGTGGTTGAGCGCCTCCATCAGCCGGAATGGCGCGATATCCTTGGCCACATCGGCGTGCACCCGCATCCCCAGCGCATGGACCCCCGCATCAGTGCGTCCGGCGGCGTGCAGCGTGACTGTCTCGCCGGTCACTGCAAGGATGGCCTCCTCCACCGCTTGCTGCACCGAAGGGCCATGCGCTTGGCGTTGCAGCCCGAAAAACGGCGTGCCGTCGAATTCAAGGGTGAGGGCGAAGCGGGTCA
>JABFRE010000228.1 GCA_013141325.1 Novosphingobium sp. | reverse complement strand
GGCAAAGCGGTTCAATCAATGACCATTGGCGATCCGTCAGGCATAGGCGTGTCATTCAAAACTCCCTTCACGGAGCTTGAATCACAACCTATCCTCAATGTGAATCCTGAATCTCAACAGGCCCTAGGGTCCCCCTCTAGGAGAAACCCCTCCGACTTCAGTCGGATACTGGCTACAGCAAGGGTTGTCACACGACTTTTCACCATCGCTACCATATCGTCTGGGCGCCGAAGTACCGGTACAAGGTGCTCATCGGCGATGTCCGCATCCGGGTGCGAGAGATCATCAGGCAGGTTTGCTCCGAGATGGGCGTGACCATCATCAACGGTGCCCTCTCGCGCGATCACGTCCACATGTTCGTCGAGATACCGCCGCATGTCTCGGTCAGCGACTTCGTCCGCCGCGCCAAGGGGCGCTCGTCGCGCAAGATCCAGCAGGAGTTCGAGCACATCCGCAAGCGCTACTGGGGACAGCGCTTCTGGGGCAGGGGCTACTTCTCAACCACCGCTGGCAACATCACCGAAGACGTTGTCATGGCCTACCTCGACCGGCATATCGGCAAGGAAGGCTTCAGCCCCTCCGCATGATCCTACCGGCGTCAGCCGGTTAGTCATTCAGCGTGGTTTTCGCCCTGCCGCATATGACTAGTCGCATAGAGTGCTATTTGCTAGCGTCCCGCCAATGTGCAACGGAATATTCGCAGGACGGCAAAAATTGAACGTCCGCGTCCCTACCATTTTGAAACAATTCTGGGTCCAGCTGATATTCTGCACGCTGGCAACAGGGCTGGCGGCGACTTCGCTGGGCGCTCAGCCCCTGCCGGCACCTGGCGGCGGCATAGTTGTCGCGTCTGCCTCGCCGGGCCAGCTACCGAATGGCGACGAAGATTTCCGGGGCCGTATGCTGGACTGGGACGCCGAGCCCACGTTCGAGCGCTCTGTCCTGCAGGTCGAGGGCGAGCGGCGCTTGGGTCTGCCGCTTGGCAACATGGCGCGGGTCTCTTCCGGATTCGGCTTGCGCAGCGATCCGCTCGGCCCTGGCCTGCGATTTCATGCAGGGGTGGACCTGCCGGGGCGGGCGGGGAGCCCGGTCTTGGCTACCGGCGGCGGCGTGGTGGCGTTCGCGGGCTGGGCCGGGGGTTATGGCAACATGGTGATCATCGACCATGGCCAGAATGTCCGCACCCGCTACGGCCATCTGCTGCGCCTTTTGGTGCGCGAAGGTGAGCGAGTTCCGGGCGGTACGACGATCGGCCTTATGGGCTCGACCGGCCGGTCCACTGGAAACCACCTGCATTACGAACTTCGCGTCGGCGGGCTGGCGGTCAATCCGCTGGGCGGGTCTACGCGCATTGCCGCGCGCAAGACCAGCATTCTTCAAGCCTGGGCCGGACCCGCGCCGCTGGCCAGTGCCCGGGAAGACTGGACCGACCCAGCGGCGGACGAACGCCTGCCCACCTTGGTACTCCGCTGAGCGCAACATTGTCCGTTCAGCGGGCGAACGGGATGGATTTCAGGCTGGAGAAGGCGTTAGCCACTTGCTTCAGCATTTCCTCGCTGCGCGGCAACATGATACGGTGGACCGCGCCGGCGCGGTTGACGAGGATGACCGCCAACTCTTCGCGGCCGTGTTTCTTGTCGGCCCCAAAGGCATCCATCAGCTTGTCGAGGTCGCACGCGGCAAGGTGTGCGACCAGCCCATCAACGCTGGCCAGCAGGCCATGGATATGGTCCCGGAAGGTGGTGACGCGCGGATCGGAGAAGGGGGCATGGCCCAGCGTCTCGCCCAGATTCAGAGCCGCCAGCATGCCGAGGCCGACCGCTACGCCGTGGCCGATGGCAAAACCGCTCGCGGCCTCGATGGCATGACCAAAGGTGTGGCCGAAATTGAGGATCAGCCGCTCCTTGCGGTCGAATTCGTCAATCTCGATAAACCACTTCTTTGCCCGCAGGCACAGTTCGGTGACGGCCGCAAAGCCAGTTTCGTCCATGGTCGGTGAGGGGCGGAGCGCGAGGTAGGCGTCGAAAGCCTCCGGCCCACGGCACATACAGATCTTCACCGCCTCGGACAGGCCGGCGATGCGCTGCTCAGTCGAGAGCGATTGTGCCAGCGCGGGATCAATCACGACCCGGCGTGGGGGATGGAACGTGCCGACGATGTTCTTGTAGCGCCCGACATTGATCGAGGATTTTCCGCCGATGCAACTGTCCACCATGCTTAGGAGGGTTGTTGGGATGTAGATCCACGGCACACCACGCATGTAGACGGATGCGACGAAGGTGACGCAGTCCTGCACCACGCCGCCGCCGATGGCGATCAGGGTGGTGTTCCGCGTGGCCTGGCGGTCCTTGATCGATTCGATCAGGTCGCCCATCCGGTCGAGCGACTTTGCGTGCTCGTCGGCAGTGATGAGGATCGCGTCAATCCCCCTGGCCGCGAGGGTTCCGGCTAGGAACCGGTCGGCGATGACCAGCCGTTCGCCCGCTCCGCCCAGCTCCCGGTCGAGCAGTTCGTTACCGATGTGGATGTCATAGCCGCCAGTCGAGCAGGCAATTTCAAACGAAGCCGGACTAAACGAGGATGGCATTACTCATTCCTAAATCTACAGGGATCGACTGCGAGGTCACCGAGCGGTTTTCCGTCGAGCATAGGAACAGAATCGTTTCGGCCACGGTGCCAAGATCCGGCAGGCGGTGCGCTGTAGTCTTGCCCCGGATCACCTCGACCTGGGCCGGGTCAAGATTGGCGGCTGTCATCGGGGTGTCGAGTACGCCAGGCAGCACACCGTTGACGAGATGGCCTTCCGAGCCAAGATCGACCGCCAGTGAGCGGACGATCCCGCCCACCGCCGCCTTGGTGACGGAATAGGACAGCTTGTTCTGCCGTGCACGTTCCTGCCAGATAGAGCTGACGATGACGAGGCGGGCTCCATCGCGGCTCAATAAACCGGCCTTGATCAGGGACGACGTTGAGACGAGCACAGACAAGCAATTGGCCTCGTACAGCGCGAGGTGGCGGGCCGCGTCGAAATCCTGAACAGAATCGGCGAGATTGGCACCGTGGGCCCAGCAAACAGCGTCAAACGGTGCTTCGCCGACGAGGTCTGCGGCTGAATCGCCGCTGAGCGGATCGTGGCAGACGCGGTGTAGGTTTTCTTCGTCGGGCGCGGTGTCCGGGGGGCGCCGTGAAGCGGCAACCACCTTCCACCCGCGCGCCAGTGCGTGGCGCGTGACTGTGCTGCCAATTGCCCCAGTCGCGCCGAACACCAGGAGGCGCCATTGTCGCTGCTGGCTCATGTTACGCAGGCTGCCGTTGCAAGAGAGTGCGGTATGCTTCGATTTGCTGCTGGGTGATGTCGCGTGCATCTCCACCGACCGCAACATGGCTGTGCCAGTCCACAATCCACCGTAGAGCTTCGCCCAAATGCAGTGCAGGGTTCCAGCCCAGTTCGGTCCGCGCCTTGGCGCAGTCGAGCTTGAGGATTTTGGCCTCGTGCAACTGGGGGGCAGCGTTTGAAGGCTTGTCCCACCCTGGTGCGTTACCGTTAACAGACGGCCATGCAGAAGTCATCCGTTGAGCGATCCAGCTCACGGGCTGTGTGTCGTCGTCGCCCGGACCAAAGTTCCAGCCGGTGGCTGCCCAGTCGAGGCCCAGCGCCAGTCGTTCGGCGATCATCAGGTAGCCGCCCAGTGCTTCGAGCACGTGCTGCCAAGGTCGGATCGAATGTGGCGAGCGGATCAGCGGGCGCTCCCCGGCGATCAACGCGCGGATGATATCGGGCACCAGCCGGTCCAGCGCCCAGTCGCCGCCGCCGATGACGTTGCCCGCGCGCACCGAGGCGAGCCGGGGGCCGTCTGCGGTGGTAAAGAAACTGCGGCGGTAAGCGGAAATCACCAGTTCGGCCGCGCCCTTGCTGCTGCTGTAAGGGTCATAGCCCCCCATCGGATCGCTTTCGCGATAGGGCCAGACCCATTCGCGGTTTTCATAGGCCTTGTCGCTGGTGATGCAGACTATAGATTTCAGGTCGGTCATGCGGCGGCAGGAATCCAGAACGTGGACTGTGCCCTGGACGTTGGTGGCATAGGTTTCCACCGGGCATTCGTAGGAAAGGCGCACCAACGGCTGCGCGGCGAGGTGCAGCACGACTTCGGGGTTGGCGGCGGCCATGGCCGCCTCGACTGCGGCAAGGTTGCGGATATCACCTTCGACATGGGTGACAAGCTGGTTTAGTCGGGCCTGGCGGAACAGGCTAATCTCGTCTGCTGGTAAGGAGAAACCAGTGACCTGTGCGCCCATCTGGTGGAGCCACAGCGCCAGCCAGCCGCCCTTGAAACCGGTATGGCCAGTCAGGAATACCCGCCGTCCCTGCCAAAACCCATCTGTGATGCCGACTGGTACGCTGGCAGTCACCAGATCTTCCATGGGGCACCCGCCTGCCAAAGCTGTTCAAGGTGCTGCTTGTCGCGCAGCGTATCCATAGGTTGCCAGAACCCATCATGGTGAAAGGCCACCAGATCGCCTTCTGCGGCAAGCGTTTCGAGCGGTTCCCGTTCCCAGATAGAGGCCGGACCGTCGATGAGATCCAGCACTGAAGGATCGGCGATGAAGAACCCGCCATTGATCAATCCGCCGTCCCCGGCCGGCTTTTCCTTGAAACTGCGCACGAGGTCACCCTCGAACTCCAGCGCGCCGAAGCGTCCTGGCGGGGCGACGGCGGTGATCGTGGCGCGCTTGCCATGTGCCTTGTGGAATGCCAGCTCGGCCGCAATGTCGATATCGGCCACGCCGTCGCCATAGGTGAAGCAGAACGGTTCGCCTTCGTCAAGGAAGCGCTGCACCGCCTTGAGCCGCCCGCCGGTCTGCGTGTCGGCACCGGTATCTACCAACGTCACCCGCCAAGGTTCGGCCGTGGTCTCGTGCACTTCCATGCTGTTGTTGGCGAGGTCGAGCGTAATGTCGGCGGCGTGGAGGAAGTAGTTCGCGAAGAACTCCTTGATGACGTAGCCCTTGTACCCGAGGCAGATCACAAAATCGTTCACTCCGTGCGCGGAGTAAAGTTTCATGATGTGCCACAGGATCGGCATACCGCCGACTTCGATCATCGGCTTGGGGCGCACCGAAGTCTCTTCGCCCAGCCTCGTTCCCAGGCCACCTGCAAGTATAACCGCTTTGGTCACAATAACTCCCTAAACTCCCTAGAACTTCTGCCGTGACCCTGTCGGGGCGGCTCGTATTGGAAATCGGGTTCACCGTCAATCAGCCAACATTTCTCGTATTCATCTTAGCAGACGCACGATGCGCACGGTGGGGCCGCCGCTGATGCCAGGTTGCGGGGCGAAGCTGGCGACGATCGTGCCGCGCTGGAGCAACTCTTCATAGGCGACAATTTCGTGTGGGTAAGCATCCCTCTCGGCCCGATAGCGATCGTACTGGGTCAAGATCGCGTAATCGGCTCGGCAGGTTTCGCGGTGTGCCTTGTCCACCGTGCCATAGTCGACATTGGCGCGCGCTCCGCGCCCCGCTTCGATCGTGCCGTAGCCCACCTTGCCGTGCAGCATGGCCTTGGCATCGACGCAGCCGACGTCGCCCAGCGGGAATAGGATGCGCCACGGCTGAGGATAGAGATCGAACGCGAAGTGTTCGATAAGGACGGTGCTTTCGGCCGGAACATGGTCAATCGCCCAGCGTGCAGCGCGCTGGCGCGTGTCGTGGGTCCGTTCACGGGCGCCGGCCAGCGCTGTCAGCAGCAGCGGCAGCAGTATTGCCGTCACAATGAGGGCTGTCGCGGCGAGCGCAAGCGCCGGCCCTTTCGGTCCGGCTAGGCGCGGTGCCAGGACCTGCGCCTTGCGGCAAATCGCGACCAGGGCCGCCGCCGCGACGATCGACAACAGCGGGAGCAGAGGTAGCGCCCAGCGTTCCCAGGTCAGGCGTTGGAAGCAGAACAGTACGAAGAACGCCGCAGCCACCGTGCCCAGAATGGCCAGCGCCTCGCGTCGGCGGGCGATTATCGGCAGCCCGGTCGTAGCAAGGACCATGCCTGCCGGGCCCATGCCCGCAAAGATCGGCCCGCGCAGGTACCATGCGGCGTTGTTCCACCCCGTGCCGCCGGTTGCGCCGAGATGGCGGACCTGCGCTTCGCCCTGCAGGTTGCGCCATACTGTCTCGTGGGCCAGCACCAGGTAGGGCGAAACGAGGATGAGAAAGCCCAGCATCATCGCGCAGAACAGCGTGAGCCGGACGCCCGTTCTCGGCATTTCGGATGCCATCTGGCGGAGTGATCCGCCGCCGCGCTGCGCCAGCACCAGCCCGTGCGCCCCCGCCACGGCCAGCCCGGTCAGCGCGAAGGGCCATTTCGTCGCCACGGCCAACCCGAGCCATAGCGCTGCCCAGACATGGTCACGCCATTGGTCCTCGCGCGCGATGCGTACTGATGCCGACATGCACAGCAGCATGAAGAACGAGGCCATGATGTCCGACCGGATGACCTGCGACCAGGTCACTGCCACAGGGCTGAGCGCCAGCAGCGCCGCTGCCATCACGCCCACTGGCCGGTCGAACAACTGACGCCCGAGCCGGGCGGTCAGCCAGATGCAGCCCACGCCGAACAGGGCGATCATCATCCGGCCCGGCAGGATTACCCAGCTCGGATCGCAGTAGATCACTTCGCCGAATTCGCGGATCGATCGGAACACGCCCATCGCATAGCCACTGGCGAAAGCGAGGACATCGACGAGAGCGAGGCCATACATCGTGGTGGTGGCAGGATGCCCGAACCAGCCGGGGTTGAGCGTAAAGCTGCGCAGCATCCGCACGGCGCCCAGTTCGAACATCAGTTCGTCGGGATCGTTGAGCGCGGGCAGGCCGAAGTCGATGCCATGGAGCCGCAGGCTCAGCCCCGTCACAAGTGCCAGCAGGAGCATCACGCCCCATCGATCCAGCCTCATCAACGTGTCCCTCACAGTCAGTTGGTCCTCCACCGGATATAATGCGGGGCAATGCCCGCACTGCGCCCCCGCGCTTAAACCATCCGGGGCGATCCACAAAGGGGGTCGGTGTGGTCGCTCAGGGCAATCGGGTAAGTTTGAGCGTGAAAAACAGGTGAAGTGCTGAATCTGTGCTGTCCCAGACGATTGATTGGGAGGGCGCGGGATGATGGCTGGCGACGACGCAGTATACGATAGTGGTGTTTTTATGGACTATTTTGTGAATTTCCCGGATCCGTGGCAGTTGGTAAAAGTCATCTATCCGCTCGACGAAGTGCTGCTTTTGTCGCTGTTAGCGGTGCTGGCTGGAGCCGAGACCTTCACCGACATGGCCCGGTTCGGCGAAAAGTAGCTCGATCTGTTGCGTCGGTTCCGACCGTTTCTCAACAAGGCGCCGACCCATGATCGGCTGGGGCGAGATTTTCGCCGCGCTCGATGCCGAACTGTTGCAGCAATGCTTCGAGGACTGGGTGGCGGGCTGCACGGGTACCCCAGCTTTCTTCTCGAAGTCTATGGGGCTGATACCCCACGCTCCCGAACCAGCTTCACCGCCTCGATCTTGAACTCCCGGCTGAACTTCCTTCGTTCCATCTTCGTCCTCCAGCTCCAAAAACACCTTAACTCGGTGTCCATGAAACCGGCAGCAGCTAACTCAGCCGAATTGGCGCGCGACTTCGTCCAGTCCTTCGCTCACTAAAGACAGCGACTGCCCAACCCCGGTTTCCCGCGCATGCAGCGGCCAATCGGCCATGGCGGACCGAACATCATCGATGATTGCGGCCATGCTTTTGGCCTGAATACCGTGGTTCTTTCCAAGACTTTCGACGTGCGCACGCGTGATGGTACGGCCTTCGCCTTGAACTGCCATGTAGTGTTCGCCACCGGGACCATTGGAATAGGTAAGGTCGAAGGCTGGCGCGAGACGCCAGTTCCCGCGATCGTCCATCAGGTAGGCATGCTGCCGGACATGATCGTCGCGATTTCGCGACAGTACGTTGAAGACCATGCGGCGGAAGGCCTGCTCAACGTCTGCCATGCTGCGGGTTATCGCCAGCGTCGCTTTCAGGAAGCCGTCGTAGTCGACGCTTGGAATATGCGGTGACGCCTCGAGTGCGCCGCCCAAGCTGACCATGTGTAGCCGCTTGCCCGGAGCAGGTCGGTCGAACCGTCGGGTAGCGAAATGGCCTGAACCGGTTGCCGATGGGATCAGCTTCGTCTCCGCCATGTCGACATGTGCGGCGTGGGCCATGCTGGCGTAAGCTTCTTCCAGCGGCCCGATATCTACCGGGTCATTGGTCGCGGCAAACTTGATGATCCATTCTTCGGAAGCGGGCGCGTCGCCGCCTAAAGCAAGTTCATCGCCGGCGCACAGGCTACCGTCAGCGGCGATTGCCACATGGACTTTCGGCCGCGCGCCACCTGAGCCGCCGCCCAAGCGAGCCAAAAGCGCTTCTAATTCGGTTTCCTCGCCGAGCAACACATGGCGGGCCTCATCGGCCAGAAGATCGAGATCGATACTGCCCGATGCCTCGCCTGCGAGTGTTTCCGGTTGGAAGACGAGGGCACCACGGCCTTTCGTGCCAACCAGGGCGAGCCGGTCGACTGCATCCAGATCTTCGAACCGGTACCCCAAACGCTGGAGCTTTCGCTTCAACAACAGCATGCCCCAGGCATCAGGCAAGCAGTCCGAGAGGAAGCCATGAAGGCCGTCGAACGTCCGGCTGCGAGCAGGATGCAGGCCGGGCTCCACGGGGTAGCTCAGAGGGGAAATCGTCAGGCCCTCGGCGATGACTTCTGCCGACCATTCGAGCTGTGCTAATCCGTTGGCCATTGCGAGCCTGCCGACCGAGCGCGGTTTGGACTTCTCATCGCTCAAAAGTCCAACAGCCAGTGGAGTTCCCGGAACAAGCTTCATGGCCTCGCACCCCCAGCGCGCTGCCGCTGCGATTTGGTTGCCTTGCGTTGTTGCTCAAGCAGCTCGTCCATGCTGTTTGCAGCCATCTCCGGGAACAGTTCGACGATGCCTTCATCACATCGGAGGGCAATGGCAGCGCGGATCAAATCCTCGATGGAGGCCTTTCCTTCGGCCTCCATCCGTCGCCAGGTTCGATGGGCTACGCCAGCTTTGGTAGCAGCAGCTTCCTGACTAAGATCGAAGGCCAAGCGTCGCGCTTTGATCCGTTTTCCCAAGCCTATCATCTGATCATGGAGCGTGAAAATCATAGGCCATATATGGCCTGTAATCCATAAAATGTCAATATAAGGGGCCGTATATGGCCACTTATGGTTGGAATCGGCCCATGGTCGGCTCCCGGAGTCGGAAAGACGGGACTTCGCTCCCTTCTTGCACGTCGCTGACAGATTCGTGTGCAAAGCCTTGGGTGCCGAATTTTGGTGCATCCCTAAACTTCGCTGTGAAAAACGGCGGAAGGAGCGGGCCAGCACGACGTTGTGCCCGAATGCAGGCATTGCCTTTGTGTTGATTTATAATCAGAAAATCCTTTCTGCAAACGCCGAAATTTCGCTCCCTTAAGTAAAGATTGCAGAATAACCGGGGCAGTCCGGCCTTTCAATGTGCCCGGACCATCTGGACCGTAAGGGAGTGGAGGGGGCGATGATGAAGTCGAGTTCAGCAACTCGAATAGGATCATCGCATGCGCAGAAAACCCCCGTTCATCTCCGAAAGCCTCAGGGCGCAGTTCAAGGCCATTGTCGTCGATGTCATGGCGCTCGTTCCGAAGGGGTCGCACGTCAATTACGTCATCATCGATCCGACCGTGCCCGATCCGGAAGGCGTGTTCCCCGGCCTGCCGATCTACACCGGGCAGTCGGCGGATATCGAACAGCGCATCTTGGCGCATCTTGGCGCATCTGCGGCACGCGGCGTTCGTCCCGCCTGATCGCGGTCAGCTCTATGCCAGGATGGCGACGTTCATCCATGCCGGGACCATGCCGGTCTTTCTGATATTACAGGTCCATCGGACGCGCGCGCAGTGCCTCGTCGCCGAAACGACATGGGCGCAGCGTCTGTTGACGTCGAAGGCGCAGCTGCTCAACACCTCTCCCGACCAGTCTCGCATCCTGACCCGACCGAGCGTTCGGCGCATGCAGCGCGTCGGGCTGTTCGCGCTGACTTTAGACGAGGCCGACCGGGTTGGGCTTGGCCTTCAGGTCAGGTGTCGCGGTGGCTGCCAAGCGATCACGGTTCAGCCCAGTTCATTGGCGCGGCGCTTTGGCGAGCGAATGACGTTTCGTGGGGTGCGGCAAAGCCTGAAGCGCTGCCATGCGTGCGGCGATGCGAATGGTTTCAGGCTGCAGCCGGCCGCAGTGAGCAAACCGGGTTGGAAAGCGCCCGAGGGCTCAACCCTTGGTCTGCGGTATCGTGACGGGGGGTGGTTCCATCGAGCCGAACCCTACGACCTTGCGCACCACGAGCTGGCCGCAAACAAGCAGTGTGCATCCCACAGCGAAGATCACGGCGAATATGTCTGAAAGGGGATCGAAGGGCCAGCCTGCCCCTCTGGGGCTGAACAGAAACGCGATTGCACCGAGAGCCATTAGGCAGATGCCTACGAAGCGAAACCTATTGGCCAGTTCCGCAAGTTTGGTTTCGAGTGTCGGTCGCTGGCCCATGTCAAATCATCCCCTTAGTCATCGAGAAATATGTCGAAGATCGGCCCTGCCTCGGTTTTGGGGCTCGTTCCCTTCTGGGTGCAATTGCGGAAGATAAAGCTGCCAATCCTGGCGGCCCGGTTGGGAGTCAGGACCAGTTTGCGAGCCTGAGCCTCCGAGACAAGCGCCTCGATGGTTTCTGAGACGACCGCAATCGTCTTCTCCCCCGCGTTGGCCTGTGTCCCGTAGACCAGCCATTCGAGTTCGACATCAAACGCCTCGCAAAAGCCGACGGCTACCGCGAGGGGGAGTTCCCGTTTTTCGGCTTCGTAGTTCTTGTACGATTTGTCGGAAATTTCGAGCATCGCCGCGGCCTTGACCTGCGATGCCTGCTTTTTCGCTCGTGCCGCCGCCATGCGCGCACCGATGCCGACTACATCTGTCATGTTGACAATCGTTCCCCAAAAGTGTTCAAACGTTCCCTATAGGGCGAGTCGGTTACCACTTCTTACCCCATTGGACTCGTTCGCGGGAGTTTTCTGCAATGAGAAGTACGTCCGTTAATCTGCTGACGCCCCGCCAGATGGCTCATCAGTCAGGCTGGTCGGTCAAGTCGATCCGCAAATTGCTGGCGGAGCGCCGCATCAGGCACCTGAAGCGCGGCAATCGCTATCTGATCCCCCAAAATGCGATCGACGAATTTCTCGACGCAAACATGGTGGAGCCGGAGTCTGGCGATGGAACTCGTTGCGACATTGAAGCGGAAGGATTGCTGCTGTGACAACCCTGACACCAATCCTCGACCGCGCGAAAACGCCCGAAGCCTGGGTCGACCTGCTTGCCGAGAAGGGCATTTTTCTCTCGCCGCGAACCTTGCGTGAATTGGCGAACCGCTGGGGGGCTTGCCACAAGGTAAGCCGGGTCATGCTGATCACCCCCGAACAACTCGATCACATCATCGAAAGCCAGAAGAAATGCCCCTCGAACCTTATCCCCGCGGCGCGGTCTGGTGGGCGCGCGGCCGGGTCGAATACAATGGCGCGCCGATCACCGAATACTACCGATGCAGCACTGGCGCATCTGAGGAATCGGGCGCTAAGGACTGGTGCCGGAAAGAAGAGCTGAGGGTCACCTGCATCCACCTGCTAGGTGAGGACCCGGAAGAAAAGCTCATCACCTTTGCCGACGCCGTCCTCCAGTACGACGCCAAGCCCAAAGAGGCGGCATATCTCGTTCCGATTACCAAGAAAATAGGCTCGATGCCGATCCGGGATATCAGTCCGAAACTGGTCCGCGAACTGGGACCAGACCTTTACCCGGATTGTTCTACCGACACCTGGACCCGCCAGGTCGTTTCTCCGGTCCGGGCCGTGATCAACAACATAAACGACAGCGAAAGCGGGATCGCCTTCCGGGTGAGGGGCTATACTCCGAAGGAAAAGGTCGCGCAGGATAACAAGCGCAAGAGCACGGGGCGGAAGAAGTACCCACCAGGCAGCTGGGAATGGCTACTGAAATTCCGGCAGAAGGCGCCGCCGCGTCTTGGAGCATTGGCTCTGCTCATGTTCGTCACCGGTGCGCGCATCAGCCAGGCCGTATCCATGCATCCCCACAAACACATCGACAAAGCCAAGGGCATGATCTGCATACCCGGCGCGAAGGGTCACGGCGATCGGTGGCTGCGCGTGCCCGATGTGGTCATGGCTGAGCTCACGGCACTGCCAGAAATCTATCCTCGCGATTGGCTTCGCAAACCAGAGAATTTGCGGCTGTTCGGCTATGCCGATCGTGGTGGTCCCAGAAAGCTATGGAACAAGGCCTGCGACGATGCGGGCATCGAACGGATCCCATTCCATCCGGCGGGGCGTCATGGATTTGGCCAGGAGATGAATGTCCGCCAGCGAGTGGACGAGAAGGCAGCAGGTGCATTCGGCGGATGGTCCGACCTCAACCTGATGCGCAGCACCTACACTCACGCCGAAGACACCGAGATCAAGGTCAATCAGGCACTCAACCGCGGCCTCACCGATGCGGAGCGCAAGACCGGTCTCAAACTCAGAAAGGAGCCCTGACGTTGTACGGATTTTGTACGAGAGAGGATCGAATCGACCCCATTTTTGCCGTCAAACGGCGTCAAGACCTGCGGAATGGAAGTGGGTCCATCCATAAATTCCCTATATTTCAAGGGCATTTATGGTGGGCGCGGCAGGGATTGAACCTGCGACCCCACCCGTGTGAAGGGTGTGCTCTACC
>JABFRE010000111.1 GCA_013141325.1 Novosphingobium sp. | reverse complement strand
CCCGCCGAGGCCTTCGCCAAGGAACCCCAACTCAAGTCCGCAGCAGAGGACTACCTCTCCGCTGCGTTCCGGCTTGAGCGTTTCGGGGACGGCGCATGACCCGGCCCGCGGTGCTGTTCGTCTGTCTCGGTAACATCTGCCGTTCGCCGATGGCCGAAGGCGCGTTCCGCGCCGAGGCGGCGCGCGCCGGGCTGGAGGTAACGATCGATTCGGCGGGCACCGCCGCCTACCACGTGGGCGAACCGCCTGATCCGCGCGCGCAGGCGGTGGCCCGCGCGCACGGTGCAGACATCGCGGACCTGCGCGGGCGGCAGCTGGTGGCCGAAGATTTTCACCGCTTCACCCACGTGCTGGTGATGGACCATGCAAACCTGGCCGATGCCCACGCCATCGTCCCGCCCTGCGCCCCGACCCGGCCCACGCTGCTGCTCGATCTGGTGCCGGGGCGCGAAGGTGCGGCGGTGGCCGATCCCTACTACGGCGGCGAGGAGCATTTCGAGGATACCTGGGACGATGTCAGCCGCGCCGCCCGCGCGCTGGTGGCGGAGCTTGCGGCATGAGTTACGAAAGCGTGGTGGCTTGGCTGGCGGCCCACGCCCCCGATCTCACGCTGATCGACCAGAGCGCCAGCACCGCGACGGTGGCCGAGGCGGCAGCGGTGCTGGGCGTGGAGCCAGGCCGGATTGCCAAGACACTGGCCTTCCGGATCGGCGACACCCCCATGCTGCTGGTCGCGCGCGGCGACGCCCGGCTCGACAACGCCAAGTGCAAGGCGGAGCTGGGCGGGCGGCCCCGGATGCTGGATGCCGAAACCACGCTGGAACTGACCGGCCATGCGGTGGGCGGGGTCTGCCCCTTCGGTCTGGCGACGGAGCTGCCGATCGTCGCCGACCGTTCGCTGAGGGCTTATGAAACGGTGTTCCCCGCCGCCGGATCGCGGACCAGTTCGATCGAGGTGGCACCCGAGCGGCTGGCACAGCTGATCGGCGCGCGCTGGGTCGATATCTGTACGCTGCCCGAACCGCTGTCCGACCAACCCTGAAACGACAGCGCCCCGGCTCCCATCAGGGAACCGGGGCGCCGGTTGTTCGTGGCGATCAGATCAGAACTTCGTGCCGACCCTGAGCCCGATCGTGCGCGGGGTGACCGGCACGATATAGGGTCGCTGTCCGCACTGTCCGCACTGCTGGAACCGCGAAATCTGGCCGCGGGTATCGAACAGGTTCTGGACGAACAGTTCGAAGTTGATCCGGTTCAGATCGGCACCCAGCGCCAGGTTGATCGTGCCGAATGCCGGCAGGCGTCCCAGAATGGCGGCTTCGGCGGTGCGCACGTCGCTGCTGGCTGAGCTCTGGTAGGCAAAGTTGACCTGACCATAGGCCTTGGCATCGCCCATGTCGGCGGTGTAGCGCGCCGTGCCCGAGAACTTCCATTCGGGCGTGATCGGCAGGCGGGTGCCCGCCAAAGCGGAAATCGAGTTGCCCGCACCCGTGCAGGCGTAGGTCCGATCATCCTTCGCGCAGAGGTTGTTGACGGTCTTGGCATCGGTGTAGGACCCGCCAAGATTGAGCGCGAGCCCGCCGTTGTTGTAGGCCAGATCCATCTCGACCCCGTTGATCCGCGCGTTGGGACCGTTGTGGATCTCGGTGAAGCTGTTGGCGCCCAGGAACGAGAACTGGAAGGTCTTCCATTCCTGGCGATAGATCGCGCCGTTGAGGCGCAGACCCGGCATCAGCGTGGTCTTCCAGCCGATTTCATAGTTCTTGAGATAGTCGGCTTCATAGGGCGCCACGTCCGCGCGGCGGTTGATCCCGCCCGGGCGGTAGCCCTTCGACATGGTGGCATAGAACAGCAGGCCCGGGCTGGGCTTCCAGGTCGCGTTGAAGCGATAGGTCATCCCCGCGCCGGTGGCCTTGACCGGCACGACGCCAACGCCGGGAGCGTAGTTGCCCAGATTGGTGCAGGGGCTTCCCGGGACGACCGGTGGCAGCAGGGTCAGGCCCGGCGTCCCGGCAACCGGACGGACGCGATCACCCGTGGTGGTGAAGCACCCCGCCACCCCGGTGCGCGAGCTTCCGGCACCGTTATAGGGACCGGCCGGATCGAAGTTGTTGGCCGGATCGCGACCGAACCCGAAGAACCCGATCAGGTTGTTGTCATAGAAGAACGCGCGGGCACCGGCGGTCAGCGTGAAGGTGTCGGAGACGTCGAGGCTCAGTTCGCCGAACATCGCATAGTCCTTGTCGATGCGATGCTGCTGGGTCAGCCAGAGCGTGCCGGGGTGGCCGTTGACCGAGAGGTTCGGAGCCAGGTTGGCCACCTGGTAGTCCTGATGGATGTCGTTGGACTGGTACTGGTAGAAGGCGCCCGCGACCACTCGCAGCGGCTCGCTTGACGGCGAAGCGACGCGCAGTTCCTGGCTGAACTTCTTGAAGTGGTCCGATCCGACCACCTTCTGGCGCGGATCGATAGTGTTCCCTGCCGCATCCCACAGATAGAGATAACCGGCGATCCCGCCGACCGAGGAATAGAGCGAGTCATAGGCTTCCGAGTAATCGGTGTAATCGCTCGACGAGA
>JABFRE010000022.1 GCA_013141325.1 Novosphingobium sp. | reverse complement strand
GCCAACGACGCGCCGGTAGTGGCGGTTCCGTTCACCGAAGCGCTGGCGACCGAAGACACGGCGTTCAGCTTCACGATCCCGGCCGGCACCTTCAGCGATCCCGACGATGCCACACTCAGCCTCTCGGCGACGAGCATGGGCGGCGGTGCGCTGCCGGTGTGGATCAGCTTCGATGCGGCCACCGGAACCTTCACCGGCACCCCGCCCCAGGACTTCACCGGCGATATCCCGCTGCGGGTGACCGCCACCGACGCCGGTGGGCTTTCCGTCGCGCTGAACTTCCCGCTGAGGATCGTCCCGGTCAACGATGCCCCGGTGGCGTTCGACAGCGCCGCTACCGGCGGCGAGGACACCGTCATCGCCGGTTCGGTGGTCACCAGCGACGTCGACAACGGCAACCGGACCTTCGCACTGCTGGCAGGCCCGGCGCACGGCACGCTGACGTTCAGCACCGCGACCGGGGCCTACAGCTACACCCCCAACGCCGACTACACCGGCACCGACAGCTTCACCTTCCGCGCCAGCGACGGACAACTCGACAGCAATACCGCCACCGTCGCGTTCACCATCACCCCGGCCAACGACGCGCCGGTGGTGGCGGTTCCAATTGCCGATCAGTCCGCTACCCAGGGCGGGGCGTTCGCATTTACGCTTCCAGCCGGAACCTTTGCTGACATCGACAGCCCCACACTGACCCTGTCTGCCACGGGCCTGCCTGGCTGGTTGACGTTCAACCCGGCAACCGGGGCATTCTCCGGGACTCCAAGCGCGGCCGATGTCGGCACCTTCAACGTCACGGTAACCGCTGCCGACAGCGGCGGCCTGCGCGTCAGCGATGCCTTTGCCATTTCGGTCGGTTCAGGCAGCGGCAACGTGATCAACGGCACCAACCGCAGCAACTCCATCAACGGAACCGGCGGCGTCGATACGATCAACGCGCTGGGCGGCAACGACACGGTTCGCGCTGGCGGCGGCGACGATGCGGTGTTTGGCGGCACGGGCAACGATGTCCTCTATGGCGGCCGCGGCAACGACGCCCTCGACGGCGAGTTGGGCAACGATGAACTCTTCGGCAATTCGGGCAACGACCGTCTCAGCGGCGGAGCGGGCAACGATCGGCTCGACGGTGGCTCGGGTAACGATGTCCTCATCGGTGGAGCGGGTTTCGATATCCTCTTTGGTGGCAGCGCCGCCGACCGGTTCGTGTTTGCCGATGCCGCCGACTCGGTCATCGGGGCCAATCGCGACCGGATTTCCGATTTCGCGCGCGGCACCGATCTGATCGATCTTTCGGGCATCGACGCCAACGCTGGCCTGGCTGGCGATCAGGGCTTCGCCTGGATCGGGGCGGCGGGGTTCACCGGTGTTGCCGGTCAGCTGCACTTCACCGGCGGCATCCTTGCCGGCGATCTCAACGGCGACGGACTGGCCGACTTTGAAATCCGCGTGCAGTTCTCGGGCGGATTCCCCGGACTGACTGCTGGGGATCTGCTGCTGTGATCGGCGGCGCGTCTGATCATCATCGATCAGACTGCGGTGCCTCGACTCCGAAGCTCCACCGCGGTTAGCGAACCGCCAAAAAGCGGCCGTCCTTGAGGAGAGCGCTGTTGGTAGTGGCGCGCCCGGAACGATTGTCCTCGCCCTGCGGGCTCAGTCGTCTCCGCTTCGCTCCGACTCCGAAGGTTGGACTCGGTCCGTGACCGGCCAACATACCAAAGGCCACCCTTGGGGATGGCCTTTGGTATGTTGGCGCGCCCGGAACGATTCGAACGTCCGACCCTCAGATTCGTAGTCTGATGCTCTATCCAGCTGAGCTACGGGCGCGTTGGAGTGGCGCACATAGGGGTGTCGTTTGCGCTTGGCAAGCGGCTAAATGCGCCCGTTCAGTACATTCTGCACCGCGCGCGCCAGCGGCCGGTCGAGCGGCGGCATGGCGAGCCCGTCAAGCTGATCGGCGGTAAACCAACCGGCCTCGCCGCCTTCCTGGCAAGCGAGCGTTCCGTACCATTGTCGGCAGGTGTAAAGCAGCACGACATGCGGCTGACCCTCCACCGCCGCGAAACTGAGCGGGGCCAGGGCGGCCTGCTCGAGCCGGATCGCCAGCTCCTCCTCGATTTCGCGCAGCAGTGCGAATTCAAGCGTTTCGGCGGGCTCAACCTTGCCGCCGGGGAATTCCCATAGCCCTCCGTGCGCCTTTCCGGCGGGGCGCTGCTGCATCAGTACCCGCCCGTCACCGTCAAACAGCGCCGCCGCGACCACCCAGACCAATGTCGGATTATTTTGCACGTTAATGTCTCGTCTCAACCAATTGTTAGGGATGGTCTGCGAAATCCAACCCCGCAAGCGTAATTGCTGCGGGAGACGACGATGATCAAGAAGACGCTTCGAGCACTGGTTCGCGATGATCGCGGCGCCACTGCGCTGGAGTACGGGCTCCTCGTGGCGCTCATCGCGCTTGCGGCCCTGACTTCGATGAGCGCGTTGGCGAAATCGAAGGAATTTGGGTTCGAGGGTGCGCTTCAGAAGATCAGCGCCGCCATCGACGCCATCATCTAATTCGAGTGCAGATTAAGAATTTCGCAAGACATCTACGTTAACCCGGTTTCCGTCCTTTCCGGGGTTTAAAGAGTGAAAGGGCGGGTAAGTGAAACTGCTTTCAACTGGAGACCGAAAATGAAGTTCATCAACAAGCTGATCCGCGACGAAGCTGGTGCGACCGCCATCGAATATGGCCTGATCGCTGCTCTGATCGCCGTCGCCGCGATCGTTGCCATGCAGAACATGGGCAAGAACCTGCAGAACACCTTCCAGACCGCTGCTTCGAAGCTTGATTGCGCCAAGACCACGTCTTGCTAATCGCAATCAAAGCCGCAGTGCTTTGAAAGAAATTGAGGCGGCGGAGAAATCCGCCGCCTCTTTTCTTGTGCGCACCATTCGCGCGATCAATAGGTAACCAGCTTGACCTTCTGGCCCGCGACAATCTTGGTGGACGCGGTGAAGCCGTTGAGCACCTGAAGCCGTTCCAGCTGGGCGCTGGTATAGGCCATCCGCTGCGCCAGCGCGGCCATCGTATCCCCGCTCTTGGCGGTAATCACCACAAGTTTGCGCGGTTTGACCGCGCCGGCCTCTGTCGCGGAGATCCGGCGCATCGAAGCGTACATCGGATCGAACACGGCGCCGCCGCCGGCCTGGGCGATGGTGAGGAAGTGAAATGCCGACGTGGTCCCGAACTGATAGGCGAAGACCGTCACATCGACCGGGCTGTTGCTGTTGTTGACCCGCGCCGTGGCGTAGGCCGCCGGGATGCCGTTGACGGTGGTCTTGGTGATCGTGCCCGGATCGATCTTGGGCTGGTTGGCTTCGGTAAGCCCGCCAAAGGCCGCGCGGATATAGGCATCCAGATCGCCGCTGAACGGTCCAGACGCGAACTGGCCCTTGCCCGACTGACCCGAAATCGTCACCGCCTGGGTTCCGTTGAGCATGAAGAAGCCGTTGGGCGCTTCGAAAGCCAGCTTGAGATCTGGATGGGTGAACTTGCGTCCTTCGACAATGCCTTGCTTGGGATCGTCGCCATAGGTCAGCCCGCTGATCCGGGTCAGGAAGGTGTCGCGGTTGGTGGTGCCCTTGGCTGCTCCGGCAAAGGTCAGCGCGGTGCGCACACGAGAGGCTGGATCGGGGTGGGTCGAGGCCCATTCGGGGACCTTGTTCGCCGTCCCCATCAACCGCGCATCGAGCGTGTTCTGGTTGGCCAGGCTTTGCAGCACGGTCGACATCGCCCGCGGATCGTATCCGGCCCTGCGCAGATACTCGACGCCCAGCTTGTCGGATTCGGTTTCCTGGGCACGGGAATATTTGAGCGTCAGCAGCTGCGATCCCTGCAGAAAGCCCTTCTGCAGAAGCTGGCCGACCTGGCTGTTGCCCAGCAACACCCCCGACAGCACCGTGCCGAGCACGCCAATGATGGTGTTCTTGGTCGCCGCGCTCTGCCGCTTGGCGGCGTGACGGGCGGCGACGTGGCCAACCTCGTGACCCAGAACCGCCGCCAGCTCGGCCTCATTGTTCATCAGCGCCACAAGCTGCCGGGTGGTGTAGATGTACCCGCCGGGGATCGCGAAGGCGTTGTTGACCGGCGAATTGAGCAAGGTGACGGTAAAATCGCTGCGCGCACCCGAAAGCCCCGATTGCACGGCAATGTTCTTGCCCACCGATTCGACGTAGGTCGCCTGCGCCCCGGCTTCCGCGCCACCGAATTCGGCAACCAGTTGCGGATGGGCTTTGGCCCCCTGCTCCTTGTCGGCGGCACTGATGGCCTGCACAGCGGGTACGGCGGTTTGCGCCGTGGTGCCGACCGGCACGGCAATCGTTGCCAGCGCGGCGGCGGCCGCAAGCAATTTGCTGGTTGAACGGGGCATGGAATCCTCCTCGAGTGCGACTTCGGCGGCGATGTTACGCCGAACAAATCGCCGAGGAAACCGATAAGTTACCGAAGATTAACCATACCGAAGCGCAACAGAATCAACCCTGGCCGATCCGCAGGAACCGTTCTTCGCGGCGCAGTCGCAGGTCGGCGGGTTTGACCTTGGCCAACTGGTCCAGCTCTTCGCCGATCACCTTGGCCAGCCCCTGAGTGGCCGCAACCGGATCGCGGTGCGCGCCGCCGACCGGTTCCTTGACGATCCGGTCGATCACCCCCAGCGCCAGCAAGTCCTGCGCGGTGGTCTTCATCGCTTCGGCCATATCCTGCGCCTTGTCAGCGGTGCGCCACAGGATCGAAGCCCCGGCTTCCGGGCTGATCACCGCATAGACCGCGTGTTCAAACATCAGCACGCGTTCGGAACTGGCCAGCGCGACCGCGCCGCCCGATCCGCCCTCGCCGACGATTGCCGCCACCATCGGCACCGGCAGGGCCAAGCAGGCCTCGGTCGAGCGGGCAATCGCTTCGGCCTGGCCGCGCTCCTCCGCCTCGACGCCGGGGAAGGCGCCGGAGGTGTCGACCAGCGTTACGACCGGCAGGCCGAAGCGGCCGGCCAGCTCCATCAGGCGGATTGCCTTGCGATAGCCCTCGGGCTTGCCCATGCCGAAATTGTGCTTGATCCGGCTTTGGGTGTCGTTGCCCTTTTCGTGGCCGATCAGCATGATCCGCCGGCCGTCAAGACGCGCGAAACCGCCGATGATCGCCTGATCATCACCAAAATAGCGATCCCCGCCCAGCGGCATGAAATCGGTAAAGGCGTGAGTCAGGAAATCGCAGAAATGCGGGCGCATCGGATGACGCGCGACCTGGGTTTTCTGCCACGGTGTGAGCGCGCCATAGGTGCTGGAGAGCAAGTCCGCGCTCTTGGTTTCGAGGCGGCGAATCTCGGCGCTGATATCGACATCGCCGGCATCGGCGGTCTGTCGCAGTTCGGCGATCCGGGCTTCGAGCGCGGCAACCGGCTTTTCGAACTCAAGGTAAGAAATCATGCTGCCGCGCTAGCCCGATGTGCCGCGCTGGGCAAGGGGATGCCGTGCGTTGACCAAGGCCACCAGCCGCGCGCTGTCGACATGGGTGTAGATCTGAGTGGTGGCAATATCGGCGTGGCCCAACAGTGTTTGCAGCACGCGCAGGTCCGCTCCGCCTTCCAACAGGTGGGTCGCAAAGGCATGGCGCAGCACGTGCGGACTGATCTTTTCAGGATCGATCCCGGCGCGCGCCGCCAGCGCGCGCAGCAACTGGAACAGCCGTACCCGGGTGAGGTGACCCTTGCCGGCGCGCGAGGGAAACAGCAGCTTGCTGCCCTCGGCGCGCAAGACGACCCAGCGGGCCAGCGCAGCGCGTGCACGGGTGCTGACCGGGACCATCCGTTGCGCTCCGCCCTTGCCGGTAACGGTCAGGAACGGTGCGTCACGCGGCACGGCGCTGAGCGGCAGCGAAACCAGCTCGGTCGCGCGCAGGCCCGAACCATAGAGCAGTTCGAGCAGCGCCAGCAGCCGCACCGCCTCGGGCCGGTCGCCCGCCGCTTCGGCTTCGGCGCGAACGAACAGCGCTTCGACCTCGCCGTGGCCCAGCAACCGCGGCAGCGGGCGCCGCGCGCGCGGGCGCGGCAAGGCCGGCGAGGGATCCTCGGCGCGCAACCCTTCATCGACCAGGAATCCGTAGAACTGGCGCAAAGCCGAGCATTTGCGGGCCAGGCTGGATGCCGCAAGACTGGCCCAGACCGCCCCGAGCGAGGCCAGATCAGGGCTCTCGGCCACGGTCAGATCACCGATCGCCTCTTCCGCGCCCTCCAGATCGCGGCGGTAGGCCGTCAGGGTGTTCGCGGCTGCCCCGCGCTCTGCCGCGAGCATGGCAAGAAATGAATCTATGGCGGCGGACAGACTCTAGCCCCGCGCGACCGCTTCGGCGGCGACCATCCGCGCTTCAGCCGAAAAGCCCACCCGGTTGAGCGCCGAAACAATGTGGAACAGGTTGACGCTGGTCATCTTGTCCCAGCCGCTGCCTTGCATGCCGACTCCGGCAAGGTACGCAACCAGCGCCTGGTTGTTCACCTCGGCCGCCTGGTCGATCAGCTTGCTCCAGTGGGTCTGGCGGCCGGGATCGATTCCCAGCTTGGCCGCGAAATCACGGGTTGCGGCCTGATCGGCCCGGCCCAGCCCGGCCAGTCCCGCCAGCAGGAACCGCGATTTGCGGTGCCCCTCGCTGTCATCCTTTCCGTAGAAATCGTTCAGCGCGCCGCCATCGACGGCCACCTTGCCATCCGGCGCGACCAGCGCCAGAAGTGCCCAGGCCAGCCCGCCCTTGTCGGCCTGCGAGGCCCAGCGCAGCGCGTTCTGATCAAGTCCCGCAGCCAGCATCGAGGCAATCAGATCGGGCGCGTCCCCCGTGAAGTCGCCCGATACCGGCATCCGCGCGGCGGCATAGGCGGTCAGCACCTGACGCGAATAGCGCGCTTGGGGATCGGCTGCCCCGTCCCACAGCGCGCGGATCGCCGCCATCCGCTCGGCCGGCTTGCCGCCGGTATAGGCGATGCGCAGCCCGCTCGCGCGATCGGCCCATTCCCCGGTGATATCGGGCTCGGCGTAGATCTGGCCATACAGATCGACCATCGCCGCGCTGGACAGCACGCCCGCCGCCCCGGCGCGATCGGCCCCGGCAGCACGCGCAAGCAGGGGCACCATCGGCGCGGTTGCCGCCGCCAGGCTGTAGCGCAGCGGCGCATCCTTCATCAGCGCGGCGGGCGGCTCCAGTCCGACCCCGATCGTCAGCGCATAGCGCCACGGCGTGATACCTTCGACACCGTCCCACTCGATCTTCACTGCCTGACGCGCCTTGCCCGCCGCCCCTGCGTATTTGCGGGCCAGCAGCATATCCACCTTGGTCCAGCCGTCGACAGCGCCCATCCGGTCGAGCTGCGCCATCCCGGCCGCGCCATCCCCCTGAAATGCCGAGCAGATCGCGCGCAGCACCCGCCAGTCGGTGTCCTTGCGTACCCCGCCGTGGACCGCGATCACCGGGCAGATCCCGGTGATGTCGGCGGTGAAAGCATAGGCATCCATCGCCGCCTGGGTCAGATCGGGGGTGTAGTTCCCGGCGTCGACATCCTGGACGATCGCCCGCGCCGCCTCGCCCTCACCCATGCGGACCAGCAGGGCGGCACGCTGGGCGGCGAAGTCGGCCGGATTCATCCCAGCCGGAGAGTCGAGCCGTGATGCCAGCGCCCGGCGCAGCAGGATATGGCCCCAGCGCGACACCAGCGTGCCCTTGTTGCCCGCCAGCGCCGCCTTGACCAGCACCGCCGGCTGGCGCGCGACCGAACCTGCGGGCAGGCCGCCTTCGCTTTCGGCAAGCAGCCCGACCTGCTTCATCGAGCGGCGGGCGGCGGCGGGCATATCGAACTTCGGCTTGAGGCCCAGCAATTCGTCGAGCTGATCGGACGACATCGCCTCCAGCTCTTTCAGCGACGGGATCTTCACCCCCGAAGGCAGCGTCGCGGGACGCGCGGCCGTGGCGCTGCCGCCCGAACTGCCGGGGATCGGTTGCACCACCGGCGAAGACGTGCCGCTGGGCGCAGCCGGCTCGGACTTGGGCTTGGGCTTGTCGAACCCCGGAGGGAGCAGCGATTCGGGTGAATCCTGGGCTACAGCCAGGACCGAGCTCAGCGTCAGCACCGCGCCGCCGACCAGCAGGGCCAGCCGCTTCACTGCGGCACCCCCGGAACGGTCGCAGGCGCCGTCAGCGCACGCACCGGCTCAACCCCGGCGTCGATCCACGCCCAGACCAGCAGTCCCGCCACGCCAAGCGCCAGCACGGCCAGCCCCAGCACCCATTCCCTGCGCATCCTCAACGCCACCCGCGACCTCACAACCCAAATGCTTGCGCGACCGGTTAGCGCATCTATAGGCGGGGCCGCAATGGAACTTGACGATACCACGCTGACTTCCGCCGAAATCGAGGCGCTGGCACGGCGGATTGACCGCCCGGTGGTGCTGGTTGGCATGATGGGCGTGGGCAAATCCAGCGTGGGGCGCAAACTGGCCAGCCTGCTGCACGTGCCCTTCGTCGATGCGGATGAGGAAATCGAGCGGGCGGCGCAGATGACGATTCCCGAAATCTTCGACCAGTTCGGCGAAGCCTATTTCCGCGACGGCGAGCGGCGGGTGATCGCGCGGCTGATCGATGCACCGGGTGCGCACAGCGTGATCGCGACCGGCGGCGGGGCCTTCGTCAACGAAGACACCCGCCGCCTGATCCTGGAGCGCGGGATCGCGGTGTGGCTCGACAGCGACGTTGATACCTTGCTGGAACGGGTTGCGCGCAAGGACAACCGCCCTCTGCTGAAGCAAGGCAACCCGCGCGAAATCCTCACCCGGCTGCGGGCAGACCGCGAAGCAGCCTACAGCCAGGCTCCGATCCATGTGCTAAGCACCGCCGGGCCGCATTCGCGCACCGTCGGCAAGGTGCTGAAAGGAATTGCCGCATGGCTGTGATCCCGGTCGCAATCGCCGGCGCCCCCTATGAGGTGCGGATCGGGAGCGGCCTGCTCGCCGGTCTGGTTGAGCAGTGCCGCGGCAAGCTGCGCAAGCGGCGGGTGCAGATCGTGACCGACGCACACGTTCACGCGGCCTGGGGCGCGGTGGTGGAGCACGCGCTGCACGAAGGCGGGCACGAGGCCGCGTGGCGGATCGTCCCGGCCGGCGAAGCGAGCAAGAGCTGGGAGCAACTGGCTGCCACAGTGGACTGGCTGCTGGCCGAAGAGGTGGAGCGCGGCGACCATATCCTGGCGCTGGGCGGCGGGGTGATCGGCGATTTGACCGGGTTCGCCGCCGCAATCCTCAAGCGCGGTTGCCAGTTCATCCAGCTGCCCACCACGCTGCTGGCGCAGGTCGATTCGAGCGTGGGCGGCAAGACCGCGATCAACACCGCTGCCGGCAAGAACCTGGTCGGCGCGTTCCACCAGCCCGCGTTGGTGCTGGCCGATCTGGCGGTGCTCGACACCCTGCCCCGGCGCGAGCTGCTGGCCGGCTACGCCGAAGTAGTGAAGTACGGCCTGCTGGGCGATGCCGAATTCTTCGGGTGGTGCGACGCCAACGGCGCGGCGATGCTGGACGGCGATCCGGCGCTGCGCGAATATGCCGTGGCCCATTCGGTGGCGGCCAAGGCCCGGATCGTCGCCGCAGACGAGCGCGAGACCAAGGGCCTGCGCGCGCTGCTCAACCTGGGACACACCTTCGGCCACGCACTCGAGGCGCAATGCGGTTTTTCGGATCGCTTGCTCCACGGCGAAGCAGTGGCGCTGGGCATGGTGTTGGCCGCCCGGTTTTCCGCGACGCGGGGCCTGCTGCCAAGGGCCAGCGCCGATCACATTGCGCGCCATTTTGCCGAACTGGGCATGGTCAGCGAAGTGGCGGCGCTGGGCCTCAATTGCGACGGGCAGACGCTGACCCGCCACATGCTCCACGACAAGAAGATGGACGCGGGCACTCTGCCCTTCGTGCTGCTGCGCGGCCTTGGCGAAGCGTTTCTGGCTCGCGATGTGGCGCTGCACGAGGTGGCGGCGTTCCTCGACGCGGAACTGGCGCGCTAGAGCGTTGTGCCCCAAATCGACATCAAATCTTCCCCTCTCCCCGGTGGGGAGAGGTAGCGCAGCTTGCCGCTTCAGCGGCTAGCGAAGCTAGGTGTGGGGGTTCTACGTCGCATTGGCGCCGAGCCCCCACTTACTCCCCTCCGGGGAGGGGAGTAAGTGGGCGCATAACCCGCTAACCGAACAGCGCGATCGACTGCATTCCCACCGCCACGGCTTCGCCGTCGGTGTTCCAGATCGCCATGTCCTGGCTTGAGCAGCCCTTCTCCGCATAATTCCCCGCTGCGCGCAGCAGGAACCAGCCGTCCTGCGTGACCGGCAGCGGGGTCAGCAGGTTGATCAGCCAGGTCATCGAGCTGATCGGCGCCGGACCGGTCAGCGGCATGACGCCCGGCGGCAGGGCATCGGCCAGCAGGATCAGCGCAACCATCGGGTCGAGCCCATCGGTATCGCGAATCCGTTCCCACCAGCAGATTTCCGGGCGCCGGTCCTCGCTTTGCGGCAGGGCAAAGCGGCGCTCCAGGTTGGGCGCAAAACTGGGCCCGGCACGGTCGGGCAGCGGTATCGCCTGATTGAGGGGGATGACGCCGGCTGGCAGCGGCACGTCGTGCAGGTGCAGCGTGCTGGCCTCAACCGGCCCCATGAAGACAAAGGTGGCGGTCAGCCCCACACCGGCCTCACTGGTCACCTCGGCGCTGATCCAGGTGGCATTGCGCCCGCGCCGCAGCAGCCGGGCGCGCACCGCCACCTCGCCAGCCAGCGGCCCGACGAAATTGACCGTCGCCGATCGCAGCGGCGGCAGATCGGGTGCCAGCCGCTGCGCCGCGACCAGCGCCAGCGCCGCTGAAAACCCCCCATAGGCGGTGCGGCCCTGCATCCAGTTGACAGGGACGAGGGCGGAAAAGCCATCGTCGATCGGGCGCGCGGCGGCAAGGACCTGGGGCAAGCTCATCGCCCTGCCATTGACGTAAACGGAAAGCGGGTCAATCCTGCGGCGCATGACCACGTTCATCGACCTGTCGATCCCGATCACCACGAAGGTGGTTTCCGACCCGCCGGTGATGCTGCCGCAGATCACCTATACCGACCATGCGGACACCTGGGCCCAGATTGCCCTGTTCTTTCCCGGCCTGGAGAAGGACGACCTGCCCGATGGTGAAGGCTGGGCGGTGGAGCAGCTGACCCTTTCCACCCACAACGGCACCCATATGGATGCGCCGTGGCACTATCACTCCACCACCGATGCAGGCGCGCGCCGCGCCCCCACCATCGACGAGGCCCCGCTCGACCGGTTCTTCCGCCCCGGCGTGAAGCTCGATTTCAGCGCCCTGCCCCACGGCACCGTGGTCAGCGCCGCGCAGGTCGAGGCGGAGCTGGCGCGGATCGGGCACACACTGCAACCGCTGGACATCGTGCTGATCCAGTCGGGCGCGGTCTATGGCACCGAAAACTTCACCGATCAGGGTGTCGGTCTGGGCGCGGAGGCGACGCTGTGGCTGACCGAACGCGGGGTGGAGGTGGTCGGCACCGATGCCTGGTCGTGGGACGCCCCATTCAGCCATACCGCCCGCAGATGGGCGGAAACGCGCGATCCGGCGATCATCTGGGAAGGCCACAAGGCCGGCCGCATCCGCCCCTATTGGCAGATCGAAAAGCTGATGAACCTGGCCGCGCTGCCGCCGTTCGGATTCACCTTCAGCTGTTTTCCAGTGAAAATCGAAGGGGCTAGCGCTGGGTGGATTCGCGCCGTGGCCCTGCTCGACGATCCGGCGGCTTGACACTCCATCCCGGTCGATTCTCTGTACACTCTCACACACCGAATTCATCGGTTCATCGCATGGACTGCCCCGCTTGCCCGCTCTGGGCGGGTCGGGGGCTGGCGCGTTCATCTGCGAGCAAGCTAAACCCGAACAGCAGCCCGCCCTGATACACGCTGTTACAGCCTGAAGGAGTAGCGTCATGCGTCGCATAACAACAAAAACGGTCGCCCTTTCCCTTGTCGCCATGCTGGCGGCCCCGCTGTCCGGCCCGTCGCTGGCGCAGCAACCGGACACATCCAATCCCAGCATCGTCGTGACCGGCGAGTTGGGCCCCGACATGTCGGCGATGACCCAGGGCCCCGACATCAAGGGCGTCATCACCGCGCGCAACGGTGACAAGATCAAGGTGACGACCGCCGATGGCACCAGCACGGTCGTGTTCATCAACGAAACCACCAAGATCAAGTCCGGTGGCGGTTTCCTGGGCGGTGGAAACAACAAGCTGGGCGCCGCTGCGCTGCTCAACGGGCTGCCTGTCTCGATGAAGACGATGCAAGCCGGCCCGGTTCTGCTGGCCAGCCAGATCAGCTTCAAGAACAACGATCTCAAGACCGCGAACATGATCCGCAACGGCACTGCCCAGCGTTTTGCCGAGCAGACTGCGGCAACCCAGGCGCTCCGCAGCCGGATGGCCGACATCGACAACTACAACGTCAAGGGCACAACCAATGTGTACTTTGACACCGGCAAGTACGCACTGTCTCCTCAGGCCAAAAGCGAACTCTGCGCTGCCGCAAGCCAGGCTGAGGCGACCACCAACGCGCTGATGCTGGTTGTCGGCTATACCGATTCGGTCGGCAGCGACGAATACAACCAGACGCTTAGCGAGAAGCGGGCCAGCAGCGTCATCAACTACCTGCAGCAGGCCTGCCACTGGAAGCCGTACCGGATGCTGACCCCGACCGGCATGGCCGAATCCGATCCATTGGCCAGCAATGACACCGAAGAAGGCAAGGCCCAGAACCGCCGGGTTTCGGTCAACAT
>JABFRE010000032.1 GCA_013141325.1 Novosphingobium sp. | reverse complement strand
CAGAAGTATCTGGGCATCGTCACCGGCGAGGTGATCGTCGGCGCCAACATCTTTCGCGACCTGTTTGCCTCGGTCCGCGATATCGTCGGCGGGCGCTCGGGCAGCTACGAGGACGTGCTGGCCCGCGCCCGCAAGCAGGCGCTTGAGGAAATGGAGGCCCAGGCCACCAGCCTTGGCGGCAATGCGGTGGTCGGGGTCGATATCGACTACGAGGTGCTGGGCGCCAACGGCTCGATGCTGATGGTCAGCTGCTCCGGCACCGCCGTGGTTCTCTAACCTCCGGCGAGAACCGCCAGTCCTAGCGAACAGCCATTGGCCAGCGCGTGCGCCAGTATGGCCGGCAGCAGGCCCAGCCGCTGGCGCATGTAGCCCAGCACCAGCGCGGCCCACAGCTGCGGCAGAACCAGCGGCACCGCCAGCAGGCTGATCCGCGAGTAGTTTGAGAGGTGGGCCAGGGCAAAGCCGCCGGCTACCAGATAGAAGATCACCGGAAAGCCGCGTGCGAACCAGCCGAGCGGGGCGCTGCGGCGCAGCAGCCACCAGCCGACCGGCGCAGCGATCAGCGCGGCCAGCACCGTGCCAGCCGTAACCAGCGGGTTCAGCGCGGTTCCCAGCGCTGCGACGACAGCCACGGCCAGCGCGCAGCCCAGCAGCCATAGTGCCGCCACGCGTCCGCTCTGCCAGCCGCGGAACAGCAGCTCTTCCAGCACCGGGGCGACCAGCACCACCAGCGGCACCAGCAGCTGTTTGGGCACGGCCTGAAAGGCGTCGGGCGAGGGCAGGGCGAAGGCTTTCTGCCAGGCGCCCAGCACCGGCAACAGCACCAGCAGCAGCCCGCCGATCAGCAGAGCGGTCAGCCAGACCCAGGTCCGGCGGGATCCGGCTGTGCGCAGACCCTGCGGCGCCAGCAGGGCCGGGCGGCGCAGGAAGTCCGTGAAGGCGCGCAGCACGCTGCGGGCGGTGGGAAGGGATTCGGCTTCGGTCATCGCGGCTATCCTAGTGCGCAAAGCTTTCGCGATGGTTGCCCTTGCCGCCCTGCCCGGTGTAAGGGCGCGGGCAACCGCAATTCCAGACCATTCAGGACGCCATGGCAGGCCATTCCAAATTCAAGAACATCATGCACCGCAAGGGCGCGCAGGACAAAAAACGTGCCGGCTTGTTTTCCAAGCTTTCCCGCGAAATCACCGTCGCGGCCAAGATGGGCATGCCCGATCCGGACTTTAACCCGCGGCTGCGGGCGGCCGTCAATGCGGCCAAGGCGCAGTCGGTCCCCAAGGACAATATCCAGCGCGCGATCGACAAGGCCAGCAAGGGCGAAGGCGATAACTACGAAGAGATCCGCTATGAAGGCTATGGCCCGGGTGGGGTCGCGCTGATCGTCGAGGCGCTGACCGACAACCGCAACCGCACCGCCACCAACGTCCGTACCGCCTTTGCCAAGAACGGCGGCAATCTGGGTGCCAGCGGCGCGGTCAGCCACGGGTTCGAACGCCTCGGCCTGATCGAGTACGGCGCCAAGGCGGGCGATGAGGACAAGGTTCTCGAAGCTGCGATCGAGGCCGGCGCCGACGACGTCGAAAGCGATGAAGACGGCCATGCGATCTGGGTCGCGCTGGAAAACCTTCACCCGGTCGCGCGCGAGCTGGAAAAGACGCTGGGCGAGGCCGAGGGCGTCAAGCTGGCCTGGAAGCCCAGCCTCAAGACCGACGTGGGCGAGGCCGATGCCGCGACCTTGCTCAAGCTGATCGACGTGCTCGACGACGATGACGACGTCCAGACCGTGTGGGGCAACTACGAAATCTCCGATGACGTGATGGCGAAGCTGGGCTGATGTGGAGCCTTGTTGCCAAGGCTCTCCTTTCCGGCGCGCTGATCGTGACCATTGCCGAGATCGGCAAGCGCCTGCCGGCCTTCGCCGCGCTGGTCGCTTCGCTGCCGCTGGTTTCGGTGCTGGGGATGATCCTGCTGTGGCACGCCCGGCCCGATGCCGAAAACATGGCGGTCCATGCCGAGGCGACGTTCTGGTACGTGCTCCCCAGCCTGCCGATGTTCGTGCTGATGCCGTGGTTGCTGCGCCATGGCCATGGCTTCTGGCTGGCTCTGCTGGCTGGCTGCCTGCTGACGATCGTGCTCTACCTGCTGATGGCCCAGTTCGGGCCAAGGCTGGGAATCAGGATCTGACATGCTGATCCTGGGCCTTGACCCCTCGCTCACGTGCACCGGCTGGGGCGTCGTTGCCAAGCACGGCAACCGGCTGAGCCACGTGGCCAACGGCCAGATCAGGACCGACCCCAAGGCCTCGCTGGCCGAGCGGCTGGTGACGCTGGACCGCGAACTGACCGACGTGATCGTGCGCTACCAGCCTGCCGACAGCGCGGTGGAAGAAGTGTTCGTCAACAAGAACCCGCAATCGACGCTCAAGCTGGGCCAGGCCCGCGGGGTCTGCCTGCTCGCGCTGGCCCGCGCCGGACTGCCGGTGGCCGAATATGCCACGCGGCTGGTCAAAAAGGCGATCGTCGGCACCGGCGGGGCGGAAAAGGCGCAGGTCCAGGCGATGCTGGGGGTGCTGCTGCCGGGGGCCAAGCTGGCCGCATCTGCTC
>JABFRE010000143.1 GCA_013141325.1 Novosphingobium sp. | reverse complement strand
GCCTTGCCGAAGACATAGAGCTGGCGTCCCGACTTCACCTGGACGTCGGCGACCTGTTCGTTGGCTACAAAGACGTCGGCCATGGTGCCACCGACGGTGACGAGCTGGCCGCGACCGATCGAAAGCAGGATGTCGTTAGCCGGACGCGAGACTGACTGGGCCTGGGCAGCCTGGGCCGGAAGCAGCGCCAGCGGCGCGGCCAGGCACACGGCGGCCAGGAATTTGGCGGCCAGGCGGTTCTTTGGGCGATTCATCGAGCTGCCTTTCTTGAAGGGCGCAAGGGTGAGAGCGTGCATCGGCGTCATCTCAGCGTCCTCCCACGGGTTCTTCGGTGGTCACCTTGCCGCGGGTGACGCGGACGACCGGACCGGAGCGGAACACCGGAGCCGGACCGCCGCTGCGCGGCGCCGACGTGACGGCGTTGGCAAACGAGGTGCCCATGGCACTGGCCATTTGGCGTGCGGCCTGTTCGCGGCTCGGCATGGCGCGGCGCTGGAAGCGCGAGACGTCACCACCGGTCACAACGGTGGTCGAACTGTCGAGCGGGCGGTTCAGCGCCTGGGCAAGGAACTTTTCCTCGTCCTGCTTGGTCGCACCGGCCGGCAGCTTGACATTGCCGCTGGCAACCGCGCGGTCGAGCTCGGCCTGGCTGTCCGCCAGCGAACGCAGCGACAGGCTGAGCGTGCCGATGGTTTCAGCCACCGCGATCTTCTCCGCGATCTTGGGCGTCACTTCCAGAGTGACGGTGCGCGCGGTCTTGACCACGGTCTTGCCGTTTTCGGTTTCGGTTTCGGTCGACTGGTCGGTGGCCAGCACCCGGACGTTGCGCAGGATCGTTTCCGACGCCCGCAGCGTATCGCCGCCGTCGGTCGACTTGACGTTCTGGGTCAGCACCAGGTCGACGTGGTCACCCGGGAAGATGAAGCCGGCCACGCCGGTCTTCTGCGAAACCGGGATCGTCACGGCGCGCATGCCAGGGCCAAGCGCCGCAGCCAGGAAGCCGCGATCGCCGGGCTTGACCAGAGCGCCCTGGGTAACCGGCTGGCCAGCGGTCACCGGATAGCGCACCACGGTGCCAAGCAGCTTGTTGATGTCGGATTCGCCGTCGATGTAATAGGCGTCCTGGATCATTTCCTTGGGCCACTGCTGGTACGAGACCGAGTCAGCGGTGACGATCGTGCCCACCGGCAGAGCGCGCTGGGCGACGAGCACCTTGGGTCCCTTGGGAACCTGCTGGGCGGCATCGGCCTGGGGCGCCGAAGCCCCGACAAACAGACTGCGTGCAGCCATGGCCGTGCCGATAGCAACGACCATTGCGCCAAGCAGCAGCATCAGTTTCTTCTTATCCATGGCTCAGCAAGCCCCCTCGAAAAGTCCCGAACTCAATTGCGTGTATCTTCGGGCAAACTGGTTAAAATCAGGTTCACCTCAGTCCGGTGGACAGATTGGTGACAGTGACGACATTGGAAAACTGGGTGGCAATCACCCACAGACCGGCAGTGGCGATGGCCACACCGTACGGAATGGCAAGCCGGTCGCGCTGGCGCCGGGCGACGTGCCAGGAGCCGACGACGATGGTCAGCAACCCGCCCACCAACGCCATCACGATCAGCAGCTTGAAATACCAGGCCGGGGTGAACCACAGCGCCAGCGCGGTCAGCAACTTGACGTCACCTCCGCCCATCCAGCGCAGCGCGAACAGCACCGACAGAACCACCAGAACGCCCAGCGCCATGCCCAGCTGGTAACCAACATCGGGCCACAGCGCATAACCGGCGGCCCACCAGTACAGAGGCGCGGCAACGGCTATTGCGCCGTTCAGCCAGTTGTCGATCTGGCGGCGGCGGATATCGGTGAAGGCGGCAATCAGCAGCGCGATTGCCAACGCCCCCAGCAATAGGTAACGAAATTCGAAGTCCGGCATGATGCCCCCTGGTCTCAGGGAGCATGTCTAACGGGCAGGGCTTACTAAAAAGTAACCAGTCCTGAGAGGCCGGAATTAGCCAAATGAACCAATCCTTCAACCGGCGCGCCATCCCTGCCAACGCCCGTGAAAGTCACTGGGCAGCGCCCGACGGGCACGCGATCAGGCGGATCGACTGGGCGGTTCCGTCGGGCACCGCAAAGGGCTCGCTGTTGTTCATGCCGGGGCGCGGCGATTGCTATGAAAAGTACCTTGAGACGCTGGACCACTGGCACGGTCTGGGTTGGCATGTGACCGCCGCCGATTGGCGCGGGCAGGCCGGATCGGGGCGGTTGGGCAGCGACGACGTCACCGGCCACATCGACGATTTCGCGACCTGGGTGGCCGATCTGGCGGCGTTCTGGCGCGAATGGAGCGCGGCAACGCCGGGGCCGCACGTGCTGGCCGGGCATTCGATGGGCGGGCATCTGGCGCTGCGCACCGTCGCCGAAGGCCGAGCCGATCCCGACGGGCTGATCCTCTCGGCGCCGATGCTGGGCTATCACGACCGGTTCGTGCCCACCGCGGTCATGCACCTGGCCGCGCGGCTGATGAAGGCGCTGGGCGATCCGCGCCGTCCGGCCTGGAAGTGGAGCGAAAAGCCCGGCGAGGTGCCCGACGACCGAATCACCCTGTTGACTCACGATGTCGACCGTTATGCCGACGAACTGTGGTGGCGGGCCGAGCGCCCGGAGCTGGCGATGGGGCCGGGCAGCTGGGGCTGGGTCGAGCGTTCCTATGCGTCGATCCGGGCTTTGGCGGAGCCGCACGCGCTTGAAGCGGTCCGCATGCCGGTGCTGGTGATCGCCACCGACAACGATCGGCTGGTGGCCTACGATGCCACTGTCCGCGCGGTCTCGCGGCTGACCGACTGCCAGCTGCTGCGCTTTGGCGAGGAAGCACACCATGAAGTGCTGCGCGAGGAAGACGCGGTGCGCGACCGGGCGATCGAGGCCTGCGACGATTTCCTCGCCCGGATCGCGGCGGGCTGACATCGGTGCAGACGGACTTCGACTATGCCATCGTCGGCGCGGGCATCGCCGGGGCATCGCTGGCCGCCGGGCTCGCGGCCCAGGCCCGCGTGGTCCTGCTCGAAGCCGAGGATCACCCCGGATACCATGCCACCGGCCGCTCTGCCGCGTTCTGGACCGAAAGCTATGGCGGGCCGCTGGTTCAGCCCCTGACGACAGCCTCGGGGCCGTTCCTTATCGCGCACGGCTTTGTCGCGCCGCGCGGCGCGCTCACGCTGGCCCGCGCAGACGAGCGTGAGGGCTTGTCTGCCTTTGCCGCCGAATTCTCGGCGCTGGGGGTCCGGGCCCGCCTTTTGAACCGCGCAGACCTCGAGGCGCGGCTTCCCGGACTCGATGCGCAGTGGCGGCACGGCGTCTTCGAACCCGATTGCACCGATATCGACGTGGCGGCGCTGCATCAGCACTGGCTGGGCGCGGCGGCGCGCGGCGGCGGTACGGTGATGACGCGGGCGCGGCTGGTTGCTGCCGAGCGGCGCGCGCAGGGCTGGGATCTGGGTCTGGCCGGTGGGCAGCGGATCGCCGCTGGGGTGCTGATCAATGCCGCCGGAGCCTGGGCGGATGCCGTCGCCTGCTTGGCCGATCTGCGCCCGCTGGGGATCCAGCCGCTGCGGCGCACGGTCGTTCAGGCGCGGATTGGCGCAGCGTTTCCCGCGGACCTGCCGCTGGTGCTGGGCTTCGACGGATCGTTCTATTTCAAGCCCGAGGGCGACCGCCTGTGGCTCAGCCCGCACGATGAAACCCCCAGCCCGCCCTGCGACGCCGCGCCCGAGGAACTCGATGTCGCGCTCGCCGTGGACCGGTTCCAGCACGTCGTCGACTGGCCGGTGGAGCGGATCGAGCGCAAGTGGGCGGGCCTGCGCAGCTTCGCCCCGGACCGCCTGCCGGTCTACGGCTTCGATCCGGGCGATCCGCGCTTCTTCTGGTTTGCCGGGCAGGGCGGTTTCGGGATCCAGACCGCGCCCGCCGCTGCCGATCTCGCCTTGCGCCTGTTGCGCGGCGAACCGGTCGGCGCGGTCGATCCGGCGCCTTACTCTCCGGCACGATTTTCCTAGCGAATCGCGTGATTTGGATTAGCTTGATGCCTTCCGCTTATCATTGTCTGGAGTCGCAACCATGGCGCACAAGTTCGAAATCTATAAAGACAAGGCCGGTGAATTCCGGGTTCGTTTCAAGTTCAACTCGGAAGTGATGTTCTCGACCGAGGGCTACTCGACCAAGGCGAGTGCGGAAAACGCGATCGCCTCGATCAAGAAAAACGGCCCCGACGCGCCGATCGAGGACAACAGCTAGACGCGCGCTGCCAGCGCCGCATCGCTGGCCAATTTGTCGGCCCGCTCGTTTTCGGGATGGCCGTCGTGGCCCTTGACCCAGGTCCACTGGATTCGATGCGGGCGGACCGCAGCGAGCAGTTCCTGCCAAAGGTCGGCGTTGGCCACCGGCTTTTTGGCCGCGTTCTTCCAGCCGTTCTTCTGCCAACCGAACATCCATTTGGTGATCCCGTCGATCACATAGCGGCTGTCGGTGTGGAGGTGGACCTCGCACGGCTGCTTGAGCGCGTTCAGCGCCCGGATCACGGCGGTCAGTTCCATCCGGTTGTTGGTGGTGGCGGGCTCGCTTCCCGCAAGGTCCTTTTCGTGGTGCCCCATGCGCAGCACCGCGCCCCAGCCGCCAGGGCCGGGATTGCCCTTGCAGGCGCCGTCGGTGAAGATCTCCACCTTCTTCACGGCGCCGCGAAGATCCCGGCGTTGGCCGGATCGGCGTAGAAGCGCAGGCGCCGGGCAAAGGCCAGCGGATCCTTCGGCATCACCAGCGCGCCCTTGGGGGTGTTGAGCCAGTCATAGGCGCGCGACATCAGGAACCGCAGCGCCGCGGCGCGGGCCAGCACGGGCAGGGCTGCACGCTCGGCCAGAGACAACGGGCGAACCTGATCGTAGCCCGCCACCAGCGCCGCCGACAGCGCCGGGTTGAAGCCAGTGCCGTCATTCTCGAAGCACCACGCCGCGTGGGTCACCGCTACGTCGTAGGCGGTGAAATCGTTGCAGGCGAAATAGAAGTCGATCAGCCCGGTCACCCGCTCGCCCAGCATCAGCACGTTGTCGGGGAACAGGTCGGCATGGATCACCGAGCGCGGCAGGTCCTGCGGCCAGTCTTCCGCCAGAAACGCCAGCTCGCCTGCAACCAGCGCGGGCAGGGCGGGATCGATGCGGGCCAGCCCATCGGCTCCGCAGGCATCCGCCAGCCGCCGTGATTCGACCAGGTCCATGGCGTTGGCACGGCTGCCGGGAAAGTCCGCCGCCGCCAGATGCAGCTGGGCCAGCGCCTGACCGACAGCCCGAGCCTGTCCCTCGGTCGGGCGGCTCACCGATACGCCGGGCAGGTACTCGATCAGCGCCACCGCCTTGCCATCCACCGTCCGGAACAGATGTCCGTTGCGGTCGTGGATCGTCCGAGGAACCGGGCAGCCCTTGCCCGCCAGGTGATCGAGCAGGCCCAGGAAATAGGGCAGATCGGCGGCGTCGATGCGAAATTCGTACATCGTCAGGATGAACCGCGCACCGCGTCCGTCGGCGCCGGTGGTTTCGATCAGCCAGTTGGAATTCGATACCCCTTCGGCAATCCCCTTGGCGCTGGTCAGCGCGCCCACGCCGAATTCGGCGATGAGCTCGGCCAGGTCTTCGGCGCCAAGGTGGGTGTAGACCGCCATCAGTCGATCAATTGCCGGGGCAGTTTGAACACCATTTTTTCTTCGGCGGTGACCACTTGCTCAACCGTCACGGCGCGCAGCGTCGACAGTTGGTCGATCACTTCCTGGATCAGCTCTTCGGGCGCAGAGGCCCCGGCGGTCAGTCCGATTGCCGCGACACCATTCAGCCAGGCGGCGTCGATCTCGTCGGCGCGCTGGATCAGGCGGCCCTCGGCCCCGCAGCGCTGCGCCACTTCGACCAGCCGCAGCGAATTGGAACTGTTCGGCGCGCCGATTACCAGCACCAGCTGGCACTCAGGCGCGATGGTCTTGACCGCCGCCTGCCGGTTGGACGTGGCATAGCAGATGTCCTCGGCCTTGGGCCCCACGATCTGCGGAAAACGCGCGCGCAGCGCGGCGACCACTTCGGCGGTATCGTCAACCGACAGCGTGGTCTGGGTCAGGAACGCCAGCGCCGCATCGGGTGCAAAGTCCAGCGCGGCGACGTCGTCTGCCGTCTCTATCAGGGTGATTGTTCCGACAGGCACCTGGCCCAGCGTGCCGATCACCTCGGGGTGGCCCTTGTGGCCGATGAACACGATGTGCCGCCCCGCCTCGATCTGGCGTTCGGCCTGGCGGTGGACCTTGCTGACCAGGGGGCAGGTAGCATCGAGCCAGTCGAGCGACCGAGTCGTCGCGGCGGCCGGAACGGATTTGGGTACGCCGTGGGCGCTGAACACCACCGGCGCGCCGTCTGGCACTTCGTCCAGTTCTTCGACAAACACGGCGCCCTTGGCCTTGAGACCATCGACCACATAGCGGTTGTGGACAATTTCGTGGCGGACATAGACCGGGGCGCCATAGCGCTGAAGCGCCAGCTCGACGATCTCGATCGCGCGGTCGACGCCCGCGCAGAATCCGCGCGGGGCGGCCAGCAGCAGGCGCAGCGGAGCGCCGGTCGAAGCGGGAAAGGCAGCGTTCATCTTCGCCCCCCTAGCGCTTTGCCCCGTGTGCCGCTAGGGCAAGCAGCAAGCCAAGCTGTGGCCGAAT
Source organism: Novosphingobium sp. (assembly GCA_013141325.1). Lineage (GTDB taxonomy): Bacteria > Pseudomonadota > Alphaproteobacteria > Sphingomonadales > Sphingomonadaceae > Novosphingobium. The sequence continues at coordinate 6,277 of JABFRE010000143.1, read as the reverse complement.
TCAAGGATGCCTCGATGATTGCTCGTTTTCGCCTGATTGCCGCTTTTGCCACGGTTGCCGCGCTGGGCGGCTGCAGTTCTGCGGGTGAGATCGTGGTCGACGAAGGCGTGGGGATTCAGGCGGTGCGCAGCGCCTGCCCGGCGGTGGGCGTGCCCAACTATACCGGCGACGTCACCCTGTTCCGCACCCCGGGCAGCACCACGGCCGATAATATCGACGTTGTCGCGGCGATGACCAATGTCCGCTCCAGCTGCAACGACACCGGCGCCAAGGTCTATACCCAGGCCACCTTCGACGTGCTGGGGCGCCGCACCGACACGCGCGGTGCGCGCCAGGTGGCGATTCCCTATTTCGCCACCGTGCTGCGCGGCGGCACCGCGGTGATTTCCAAGCGGATCGGCACGGTCACCCTGAACTTCGCCGACGGCCAGGAACGCGCTCAGGCCAGCGGATCGGGCTCGGCCTATGTCGACAAGGCCGAAGCGAGCCTGCCCGCCGACATCCGCGAACGGATCACCCGCAAGCGCAAGGCCGGTGAAGCCGATGCCGCGGTCGATCCGCTCTCACAGCCCGACGTAAAGGCGGCTGTGGCGCGCGCAACGTTTGAGCTGCTGGTCGGCTTCCAGCTCGATCAGGCCCAGCTCAACTACAACGGCACGCGCTGAGGCCAAATATCTTATCCTCCCCGTGCTTGCTCGGGGAGGTGGCAGTCGCTGAAGGCGGCTGACGGATGGGTATTCCGCAGCGCCGAAAGCCTCTCCGCCCCCTTGCCATGCAAGGCGGTCCCCCTTCCCGAGCAGGCCCGGGGAGGATTTCCTTATCCCCGCAAACAGGCTAACCGCGCCGCCATGACCGAAACGACCACGCTCCACGCCGCCTTTCCCGGCCATGTTGCTGCCGCGCTTGATGCACTTGAGGCGGCGGGAACCATTCCTGCCGGACTGCCGCGCGGCGCCGTGGCGGTGGAGCCGCCGCGCGATCCGGCGCACGGCGATCTGGCGACCAACGCCGCGATGGTGCTGGCCAAGCCGGCCGGGCTCAACCCTCGCGTGCTGGCCGATGCGCTGGCGGCGGAGCTGGGCAAGGTTCCCGGCGTTACCGCAGTGGAAGTGGCCGGTCCCGGTTTCCTCAACCTGCGGCTGACCGATGCGGTCTGGCTGGATGAGCTGCGCGCGATTGCCGCGCTGGCCGGCGCCTATGGCCGCTCCACCAAGGGCGGGGGCACCACGGTCAACGTCGAATATGTCTCTGCCAACCCGACGGGTCCGATGCACATGGGTCACTGCCGGGGCGCGGTGGTGGGCGATGCACTGGCGTCCCTGCTGGAATTCGCCGGACACACGGTGATCCGCGAATACTATGTCAACGATGCCGGCGGGCAGGTCGACGTGCTCGCTCGCTCGGTCCACCTGCGCTACCGCGAGGCGCTGGGCGAAGCCGTGGGCGAGGTGCCCGAAGGGCTCTATCCCGGGGACTATCTGGTGCCGGTCGGGCAGGCTCTGGCCGAGGAATTCGGCGGGACCTATGCAGCGGCGCCCGAAAGCGAATGGCTGGCCCTGTTCCGCACGCGGGCGGTGGCGGCGATGCTGGAGATGATCAAGGCGGATCTGGCCCGGCTCGACATCCACCATGATCTGTTCAGTTCCGAGGCCGAATTGCAGGCAGCGGGCAAGCCACAGGAAGCCGAAGCGTGGCTGCGTGCGCACGATCTGGTTTATGACGGCCAGCTGGAGGCACCCAAGGGCAAGACTGTCGAGGATTGGGAACCGGTCGAGCTGCCGCTGTTCCGATCGACCCGGTTCGGCGACGATCAGGACCGCCCGATCCGCAAGAGCGACGGCAGCTGGACCTATTTCGGTGCGGACCTCGCCTATCATTTCCAGAAGGCCGCCAGTGTCGACGCGCTGGTCGATATCTGGGGCGCCGATCATGCCGGCACGGTCAAGCGGATCAAGGCTGCCGTCGCCGCGCTGACCCAGGGGCATGGGCCAAAGGGAGAAGGTTCAAAGCCGTTCGAGGTCAAGCTGGTGCAGATGGTCCAGCTGATGAAGGGCGGTCAGCCGTTCAAGATGTCCAAGCGCGCGGGCAATTTCGTGACCCTGGCCGATGTCGTCGACATGGTTGGCAAGGACGTGGTCCGCTTCACCATGCTGACCCGCAAGCCTGACGCGCAGATGGACTTTGATTTCGACAAGGTGGTCGAAGCCAGCAAGGACAACCCGGTGTTCTATGTGCAGTATGCGCACGCCCGGATCCGCTCGACGCTGCGCAAGGCCGCGGCCGAAGGGTTTGCGCCATCGGCCGAGGGGTTGGAGCTGCTGGGAGATGAGGAGCTGGCGCTGGTCAAACTGGGCGCGCAGTTCCCCCGCCTGGTCGAAGCCGCCGCCGCCGCGCGCGAGCCGCACCGGGTGGCGTTCTTCCTCTACGACCTGGCCGGGGCCTTCCACAGCTATTGGAATCTGGGCAACGACAAACCTGAAAAGCGCTTCATCGTGGCACAGGATGCCAAGCTTACCGGGGCAAGGCTTTATCTTGCGTCCCAAATCGGGCAAATTGTGAAGAATGGCCTCGCGCTGCTGGGGGTGGAGGCCGTGGAGGAAATGTGACCATGGCGGGCGACGAACACGATCTGACGGACGGCGAAACGCCGGAAGCCTGGAATGAGGCAGACGAACAGCCGATCGAAACCCAGCAGCTCGAACTGGCGGATGAAGAAGAGCGGCTGCCCTGGCTTGAGTCCTCCGACGATGAGGATTTTGACGACGCCGGCGCCGACAACGGCGGTGTTCTGCGGCTGGCGGCAATGGGCCTGATCGCACTGGCGGCGATTGTCGGCGGGATCTGGTGGGCCACTCACCGCTCGCCCGATCCGGCGTTGGTGGCCGATGGCAGCACGATTGCCGCGCCCAAGGAGCCGTACAAGGAAGCGCCGAAGAATCCGGGCGGCAAGACCTTCGACGGCACCGGCGATACCAGCTTTGCCGTATCGGAGGGGCAGAACCGCCCGGCCAAGATGGGCGAGGGCGATGCTCCTGCCGCTACGGCCCCGGCGGCAAAGCCGACGGCTGCCGCCGCTGGAGCGGCCCCAGCCGCCCCGGCCAGCGGCGGGGTCGGGGTGCAGGTCGGCGCCTTCTCGTCCAAGGCGGCGGCAGAGGCGGGCTGGTCCAAGCTGGTCGGACAGGCCGGCGGCGCGCTTTCGGGCGTTTCGCATCGGGTGATCGAGGGCAATGCCGATATCGGCAAGGTCTATCGGCTTCAGGCAGTGGCCGGCGATACCGGAGCTGCGGGAGCGCTGTGCGGCAAGCTGAAGAGTGCGGGTATCTCCTGCCAGGTGAAGTAGGCCGCATAATCCACACACATCGGGGCGCGTTCGCTTGCAACGGCGGCGCGTTCCTGCGATTTTCTCCGGACCATGACCCCCGCGATCTTTGGCCTTTCCGGATTGACGCTCAGCGCGGACGAGCGCGCGCTCTTTCGCGAGGCTGATCCTGCGGGCTACATCGTGTTCGGCCGCAATGTCGAAAGCCGCGAGCAACTGCGCGCGTTGACCGATGGCCTGCGGGAAATCCACGGACGCGAACGGCTGCTGATCACGATCGATCAGGAAGGCGGGCGGGTCACGCGGCTCAAGCCGCCGGTGTGGCCTTCGTACCCGCCGGGCGAACTGTTCGAACGGCTGTACGATATCGCGCCCGCCAGCGCGATCGAAGCGGCGCGGGTCAACGCCCAGGCGCTGGCGCTCGATCTGGTCGAGGCAGGGGTTACCTGCACCCATGCCCCCGTGCTCGATGTGCGACAGGCAGGTGCCCACGACGTGATCGGTGACCGCGCCTTCGGCCACGAACCGCTGCGTGTCGCCGCGCTTGGCCGCGCGGTGCTGGACGGACTGGCCCGCGCGGGCGTGGTCGGAACGATCAAGCACATGCCGGGCCACGGCCGCACCCATTGCGATACCCACAAGGCGATGCCGACCGTCACCGAGACCGAGGACGAGCTGGAAGCGGACCTCGCGCCGTTCCGTGCGCTCAGCCACGCGGCGATCGGCATGACCGGGCACCTGCTGTTCACCGCCTGGGACCGTGAAAATCCGGCCACGCAATCGCCGTTTATCCTGCGCGAAATCATCCGCGGCCGGATCGGGTTCGACGGGCTGCTGCTGACTGACGATCTCGACATGGAGGCCCTGAGCGGAACCGTGCCCGAGCGCGCCGAGCGGGCGATCGCGGCGGGTTGTGACATTGCGCTCAACTGCTGGGCGCGGATGGACGACATGACCGGGATCTGCGAGCGTTTGCCGGCGATGGGCGATGCTACCCGGGCGCGGCTTGACCGGGCGCTGGAGGGCATGACGATGCACGGCGACATGGGCCAGCAGGCGGACCTGCTCGCCAAGCGCGACCAGTTGCTGGCCTTGGTGCCGGCATGAACCAGGACGCTCTGATCGATTCCCCCGCGGTCAGCTTTGCGGATGACGACTGGCAAGGCGTGGCCAGCGCCGCGCCGGAGGACGAGGCGCTCTATCTGGCGCTCGATGGCTGGGAAGGGCCGCTGGACCTGCTGCTCGATCTGGCGCGGCGCCAGAAGGTCGATCTGCGCAAGATTTCGATCCTGGCGCTGGTCGATCAATACCTGACCTATATCGAGCAGGCCGAGGCGCTGCGGCTGGAGCTGGCGGCGGACTATCTGGTGATGGCGGCCTGGCTGGCCTACCTCAAATCGGCGCTGCTGCTCCCGCGCGAGGAACAGGAAGACCCCAGTCCCGAGGAACTGGCGCTGCGCCTGCAACTCAGGCTGCAACGGCTTGCGGCGATGCGCGATGCCGCCGGGCGGCTGATGGGCCGCGACCGGCTGGGCCGCGACGTGTTTCTGCGCGGCGCGCCCGAGGGGCTGCGGGTGGACCGCAAGAACCTGTGGCAATGCGATTGGTTCGCGCTGGTTCAGGCCTATGGCCATGTCAAGGCGCGCACCCAGCCGGTGGTGCACATGGTCCGCGACCGGATGGTGATGACGCTGGATTCGGCGCTCAGCCGGGTCTCGGCGATGCTGGGCGTCAATCTGGACTGGATGGAACTGCGCGATTTCCTGCCGCCGCACGCCGACGCCAAATTGCGGCGCTCGGCGCTGGCCTCCAGCTTTGTCGCGGCGCTGGAGCTGGCCCGGCTGGGCAAGGCCGAAATGGTGCAGGACCATGCCTTCGGCCCGTTGATGCTGCGCGGGATCAAGGCCCCTTCGACATGCTCAGGATGATCGGGAATGGTTGACGATCTGGTCCGCGCGGTCGAGGCGACACTGTTTGCCGCCGAGGAACCGATGAGCGCCGAGGCGATTTCAGTGCATCTGGGCGGGGCAGAGGTGCAAGCCGCACTCGCCGAACTGGCAGAGTACTATCAGGGACGCGGCATCCAGCTGGTCGAGCGCGGCAAGCGCTGGCATTTCCAGACCGCCCCCGATCTGGCCCACCTGCTGCGGCGCGAGCGCGAGGAAACGCGCCGCCTCTCGCGCGCGGCGACCGAAGTGCTGGCAATCGTCGCCTACCACGAACCAGTCAGCCGGGCCGAGATTGAGGCAATCCGCGGGGTCCAGACCGCCAAGGGCACACTCGACGTGCTGATGGAGGCCGGGTGGGTGCGCATCGTCGGGCGCCGCGAGGTGCCGGGGCGCCCGGTGATCTATGCCACCACGCCCGATTTCCTCAGCCATTTCGGCCTCGAAAGCCGCAAGGACCTGCCGGGGATCGACGAGCTGCGCGCCGCCGGGCTGCTCGATCCGGTGGAGGATGCGCTTGCCACTGCGATGGAGTCGGTGGGCGGAGATCAGCCCGAAGTCGATGCCGACGCCGACGAGGAATCCGCGCACTGACTCGCAAAGTGGGCACGAATGGCCTACATGGGATGAAACAGGGGCGCCGGGCCGTTTGCCCCCAAGTTCAGGAGTGTTTCGATGGGTCTCTCGCTTCCTCACCTGCTCATCCTCGCGGTGGTGGTGCTGGTGCTGTTCGGCCGTGGCCGGATTTCCGAGATGATGGGTGATTTCGGCAAGGGAATCAGCAGCTTCAAGAAGGGCATGGCCGACGAGGCGAACCCGCCTGCGCCGCCCGCCGGCCAGATTCCCCCGCCTGCACCGGCCAGCCAGGCCACGCTCAACGGCGAAACGGTGGTCGATAGCTCGAACCCGTCCAAGCCGCAGTAATCGCGCCATCGGGCCGCACGCGCCATGTTCGATATCGGCTGGGATGAAATGCTGTTCACGGCGATCGTCGCGATCGTCGTCATCGGCC
>JABFRE010000134.1 GCA_013141325.1 Novosphingobium sp. | reverse complement strand
GCGGCCAGCCAGAACAGCTGGTCGGTGGTGTAGTCAAAGCCGATGAGGGGAAGCTTCGCCACGACCACCGACCAGACCATCCAGACCGAGAAAGCCAGGAGCAGCGCGGGGATCGAGATGTAGAGGTTTCGATTGGCGATTTTCTGGCCGGTCTCTTCCCAGAAGGCCGAATCTTCGGGCCGCCAGTCAGTGATCAGCTTGCTCTTGACCTCATGATCATGATGCAGATCGGCATCGTGAAGATCGGCCATTTCGGGGAACTGCGGCAGCGAGCGGGTATCGATGCCAGCGGCCTTCTGTTCCATCTGGCGGATTGCGAAATGCATCCAGGCCAGTGCCACTGCGACCAGCGCGAACAGCACCATGAAGCAGCTGGTCCAGATGCCGGTAAGGTCGCTGACTGCGCCAAACACGATCGGCAGCACGAAGCCACCCAGCCCGCCGACCAGCCCGACCAGCCCGCCGACCGAACCGACATGGTCGGGATAATAGACAGGAATGTGCTTGTAGACCGCAGCCTTGCCCAGCGACATGAAGAAGCCCAGCACGAACACCGCGATCACGAAGGGCACCAGGCTCATCGAAGTGGCGAAGTGGATGTCGCCCTTGACCCCGTGAATGACATAGTCGGTCGCCGGGTAGGACAGCATGAACAGCACGATCATCGAGACGCCAAAGGTTGCGTACATGATCTTGCGCGCGCCATAACGGTCGGAGAGAATTCCGCCGTAAGCACGGAACAGCGAAGCCGAGAGCGAGAAGGTGGCCGCGAGCATCCCGGCGACCTTGATATCCACACCGTAGACCCCGATCAGGTACTTGGGCAGCCACAGTGCCAGGGCGACGAAGGCGCCGAAGACGAAGAAATAATAGAGCGAGAAGCGCCAGACCTGCTCGTTCTTGAGCGGCTCCAGCTGTTCTTTCAGACCCTTGGGCTTTTCACCGCTGATCTTGCGCGCGGCCAGATCCGGATCGTCCTTGGCAAAGGCGTAAAACAGCACAGCAGTGACCGCCAGCACAGATGCCCAGATCAGCGCGACCGCTTGCCAGCCCATCGCCACCATGATCCACGGCGCGACGAATTTGGTCACTGCCGCGCCGACATTACCCATCCCGAAAAAGCCGAGTGCGGAGCCTTGCTTTTCCTGCGGGTACCACTTGGAAACATAGGCAATGCCCACCGCGAAACCGCCGCCGGCCATGCCCAGCCCCAGCGCCGCAACCAGCATCATCAGGTAGCTGTCGGCAAAAGTCAGCAGGTAAGTCGAGATCGCCGAAGCCAGCATGGTCAATGGAAAGACGATCCGTCCGCCGTACTGGTCGGTCCAGACCCCCAGGAACAGGCGAACCAACGATCCGGTGAGGATCGGGGTGCCGACCAAGAGGCCAAACTGGGTATCGTTTAGACCCAGGTCCTGTTTAATCTGAATCCCGATGATCGCGAAGATCGTCCAAACCGCGAAGCAGATGGTGAAGGCAAATGTGCTGAGTCCCAGCGCCCGGTTCTGCTGTCCGGAGCTTACGGTCTGCTGAAGTGGCATGGCTATGTCCCCGCCTGTTGCAATGTCATGGCGCGGGAATGGACTGCTTGCTGGCAGGATGCTTGATCAGGATCAAATCGGCACGGCTCGGCCAAACAATCGGTCGGATGGCTGATCTACGAGGCAATTTGCCTCAACAAAGATCAAGTCTCTGATTGATGTGCATCAATTGGAGCGCTAACCCAGCGCTGTAGCAAAGGAGCCATGCCCAACGTGCGTCCCGCAGAGAAACCAGAAATCGCCCACCTGCCGCTGTTTCGCGAAATGCAGGAGGAGCAGCGCGAGCGGATCTTCTCGGGCTCCTTCCTGCAAGTTTTCCCGCCGCAACTGACCCTGTTCGAGCTGGGCCAGCATCCCGATTTCCTGCACGTGCTGATCGACGGACTGGTCGAACTCTACGCGACCAGCGCCGGACGTGACACCACGATGCGGATCGTCGAGCCGGTGACCAGTTTCATTCTGGCTGCGGTGGTCACCGACATGCCGTACCTGATGTCGGCGCGAACTTTGTCATCCTCTCGGATCCTGCTGGTCCCGGCCGCCCTGGTGCGCGAAGTGGTCAAGCAAGACTGTGCGCTAGTGCAGGCAACGATGCGCGAGCTGGCGCTGGCCTATCGCGACATGGTCCGCGCGCTGACCGACATGAAACTGCGGCAATCGGCGGAACGGCTCGGCAATCTGCTGCTCCAGCAGGAACGTCGCCAGGGAGGTAAGGGCGCAGTCCAACTAAAGGCTGAAAAGCGGCTTCTGGCCTCGCTCTTGGGGATGACCCCGGAAAACCTCTCCCGCGCGTTCGGCGTGCTCGGGCAGAATGGGCTCGAAGTCGATGGCGCGCAGGTGCGGATTACCGATCAGGCAGCGCTCGAAGCGTTCTCCCGGCCCGATCCCGTGAAGGACGACGATTAGAACTTCGCTTCGATCTGGAACCAGAACTTGGTGGTGTCGGTGGCGAAGGCGTCAGCATTGTAACGCGCGACCTTGGCAGTCAGGCCGATCTGCTTGGTCAGCAGATAGCTGACCTGGGCATCCCACTCACTACCGTAATTGAGGCCAAGCCGGGTCGAATTGTAATCGT
>JABFRE010000061.1 GCA_013141325.1 Novosphingobium sp. | reverse complement strand
GGTCTGCGGCGCACGGGGGGCGGGGCCGGTGACCTCGGCGCGTTCCTCGCTGGCAGCCAGCCCGTCCTGGTCAGCGGGCTTCGGCGCGGAACCGCCGTACTGCGCGACATAGCGGCGATAGCGCGCCTCCATCCGCTGCTTTGGCGTGCCGCCCCAGCCGGTTTCCATGCCATGCAGCACGTCAAGCGCCTTGGCCGGATCGAACAGGAAGGTCATCACGTCGCGCGCGATCGGATAGGCCGCGCCTGATCCGCCGCCGTGCTGGACCACCACCGCGCAGGCATAGCGCGGCTTGTCGAACGGCGCGAAGCAGATGAAATGGCCGTGATCGCGGTGCTTCCAGATCCCGCCCTTGCCGCTGCCGATATTGAGGCCGACAACCTGGGCGGTGCCGGTCTTGCCGGCCATCTGCACGCCAGGAATCGGCAGGCGGGCCCGGCCGGCGGTGCCGCGGCCGTTGACCACTTCGTTCATCGCGCTGTGAACCAGATCGAGGTGCTCCTGCGCGATACCCAGCGAGGGAGCCTGTGGCGGCTTCGGATCGAACAGCAGCCGCGGTTTGAGGTCCAGCCCGCTGGCGATCCGCGTCGCCATCACCGCCTGTTGCAATGGATTGACCAGAAAATAGCCCTGACCGATCGTCGCGTTGACCGTGTCGAACACCGCCCATGGCTTGTCGTATTTCTTCTGCTTCCAGGCCGGATCGGGCACCGTGCCATAGCTCTGCCCGGCAACCGGAAGATCAAAGCTCTGCCCCAGACCCAGGCGGCGGGCCATGGCGGCGATCTTGTCCATGCCGATGCGCTGGGCGAAGTGGTAGAAATAAACGTCGCAGCTCTGGTAGATGCCCTTGGCCATATCGACCCGGCCGTGCCCACCATGGTTCCAGCAGTGGAACACCCGGTTGCCGACGCGCAGGCCGCCGCTGCAAGTCGTCGCTTCGTTGGGATCGAGCCCGGCCTCGAGGAAGGCCAGCGCGACCATCGGCTTGACCGTCGATCCCGGCGGAAACAGCCCGCGCAGCACCTTGTTGCGCAGCGGCACGTGATCGTCGTCCGACAGCATCTTCCATTCGACCCGGCCGATACCGTCGGCAAAGTTGTTGGGATCGAAGCTGGGCATAGAGGCCATCGCCAGCAGATCGCCGCTGAGGCAGTCCATCACCACCACCGCGCCGGATTCAAGCCCGATCCGCCGCGCGGCATAGTCCTGCAACTGGCTGTTGATCGTCAGCCGCAGCGGTTCCCCCGGCACATCGTCACGCATGTCGAGATCACGCACGATCTTGCCGCTGGCCGAAACCTCGGTCCGGCGCGCGCCGGGGACACCGCGCAGCTTGGCTTCGAAATGCTTTTCGAGTCCGTCCTTGCCGATCTTGTAACCCGGCGTGACCAGCAGCGGGTTCTTTTCCTTTTCGTATTCCTCGGCCGAGGCCGGGCCGACATAGCCGACCAGATGGCCGACCGAAGGGCCGGTTTCGTACCAGCGCGAAAAGCCGCGCTGGGCCATCACCCCGGGCATGTCGGGCAGGCGCACGCTGACGGCCGCGAATTTGTCCCAGTCCAGCCCCGAAGCGACTTCCACCGGCTGCGAGCCGTGAGCCTTCTCAAGCTTGTCCTTGAGGTCGCGCAGCACGTCGCTGCCCAGGCCCAGCAGGCGGCCGAGCTCGCCCAGGGTGCGGTCGTTATCGACGATCCGTTCCGGGATGACATCGACCCGGTAGTCCGAGCGGTTGGCCGCCAGCGGGATGTTGTTGCGATCCAGGATCAGCCCCCGCCGCGGCGGGATCAGCGTCAGATTGACCCGGTTGCTTTCCGATGCGGTGGTGTACTTGTCGTTCTGGACCAGTCCGATCCAACCCATCCGGACCGCCAGCAACACGCCCAGTCCGGCTTGAAGCCCGCCGATCACCACGGCGCGCCGCTCAAAACTGTTGCGCAGCGTTCCGGAGCTGACGTGCTTGGCTTCGCTCAGCATCACACCGGCCGCAGCGGGATCAGACGGAACCGGTCGAACAGGCCAACCACGCGCGCCGCCAGCGGGTAGGTCAGGATCGCCACTGCGAGCTGCGGCAGCAGAATCGTCACGGACGAGCGCCCGCCGCCGATGTTGGCGATCCACAGCGTCAGCAGCAGGTAGGCGGAGATGATCCCGGCCGACACCAGCCAGTTGAGCCAGAAGGCGCGCCATGGAAACCGGACCTCGATCACGTCGAGCGCGATCATCGTGATCGACCACAGCAGCACGGCCGAGCCGAGCGGCTGCCCGCTGAACAGATCGTCGAACAGCCCCAGCGGTAATCCGGCCCAGGCAGGGAACAGGCCCGGCCGCAGCTGCTGCCAGGCGATGAGCAGCAGGAACCCGAATGGCGGAACCACCGGCGCCGAGGCGATCAGCGGCAACAGCGGGCTGAGGCTGCCGACCATTACCAGCAGCCACGGCGTGGTAAGCGCCAGAGCAGGCAGCGGCGCGCGGTTGATCCGCGGCTTGCCCAGTTTCTGCAATCCGCGGGGTAGCGGCGGGGGCATCAGCGCGCGCCCGCAGCGGGGGAAGCGGAGGCCGAGCCATTCTGCGACGAAGCCGAATCCCACAGCGGATCGACCGCGACGAATTCGGTGC
>JABFRE010000270.1 GCA_013141325.1 Novosphingobium sp. | reverse complement strand
AAGGCCGTCTTCCCCAAAGCGGTGGACGGCCGCTTCCGCCGCTTCAAGTGGCTGGTCATGCTGGTCACGTTGGGGATCTATTACCTGACCCCGTGGCTGCGCTGGGACCGCGGACCCTATGCCCCGAACCAGGCGGTGCTGGTCGATCTGGCCCACCGCCGGTTCTACATGTTCGGGATCGAAATCTGGCCGCAGGAATTCTATTTCGTGGCCGGGCTGCTGATCATGGCCGGGATCGGGCTGTTCCTGATCACCAGCGCGGTCGGCAGGGCGTGGTGCGGCTATGCCTGTCCGCAGACCGTCTGGACCGACCTGTTCCAGCATGTCGACCGGCTGGTCGACGGCGACCGAAACGCGCAAATGCGGCTGGAGGCGGCACCGTGGGGGCCGAAGAAGATTTCCAAACGCGCGGTCAAGTGGCTGATCTATCTGCTGATCAGTTTCTGGACCGGCGGCGCTTGGATCATGTATTTCGCCGATGCGCCGACGCTGACCCGCGATTTCTGGAGCGGCACCGCCGCCCCGGTGGCCTATGCCACAGTGGGCGTGCTGACCGCGACGACGCTGATCTTCGGCGCTTTCATGCGCGAGCAGATCTGCATCTACATGTGTCCGTGGCCGCGGATCCAGACCGCGATGCTCGACGAAAAGAGCCTGATCGTCACCTACAAGGACTGGCGCGGCGAACCGCGCGGCAGCGTCAAGCAGGCGCTCAAGAACCCGGACCAGGTCGGTGACTGCATCGATTGCAACCAGTGCGTCAACGTCTGCCCCACCGGCTATGACATCCGGAACGGGCCCGATATCGCCTGCATCACCTGCGCGCTGTGCATCGATGCTTGCGACAGCGTGATGAAGCAGGTCGGCAGGCCGCGCGGCCTGATTGACTATGCCACGCTTGAAGACTGCAAGATCGAACGCGAAGGCGGCCAGCCGCGCTCGATCCTGAAGGCGCTGTTCCATGTTCGGACGCTGGTCTACCTGGGCGTCTGGGCCGCGATCGGGTTTGGCCTGCTGTTCGCGCTCGGCGCCCGCAAGCACATCGACATTTCGGTGCAGAAGGACCGCAACCCGCCCTTCATGCTGCTGTCCAGCGGCGAGGTGCGCAACGCCTACACGGTCAAGCTGCGCAATATGGAAGGGCGCCCGCGTCCGATGCAGGTGGCGATGATCGGGCTGGATAAGGGCGTGATGTGGACCGACGACATGCCGCGTGAGCAGGCCGCCCGCACCCTGCGCCTGACGGTCGCTGCCGACCGGACCGAGCCGCTGCGCGTTTATGTCACTGCGCCCGATGGCACCGCGCCGCAGCACTTCAGCTTCGATCTCAAGGCGCTCGACACGGACGGCGGCGGGGATGTCAGCGATGTCCGCTTCGATGCGCCGGAAGGGGCAGGCGAATGAAGGCCTTTACCACCGGGCCGTTCACCGGGCGGCACATCACCGCGATCATCGTCGCGTTCTTCGCGGTGGTGATCGCCGTCAACCTGTACATGGCCCGCAGCGCTATTTCGACATTCGGCGGAGTGGTGGTCGACAACAGCTATGTCGCTAGCCAGAAGTACAACAGCTGGCTGCAAGAGGCCCGACGCGAAAAGGCGCTCGGCTGGTCGGCCAAGGCGCACCGGCGCAACGACGGCAAACTGGTCGTGACGCTCGCCGGCGCACCGGCCAATGCCTTGCTCAGCGGCGATGCCTGGCACCCGCTGGGGCGTCGACCCGATATTCCGATGCAGTTTGCGCGTCAGGTCGATGGCAGCTTCGTATCGAGCCAGGTTCTGCCCCAAGGGCGCTGGCGGATGCGGCTTGAGGCAAAGGCCGGCGCCGCTCTGTGGCGCAGCGAGCAGGAAGTGCTGTGACTGCACTGGCCCCCAGCCCTGGCGAAGCATCGCTCGAAACGACCGTGCTGGTCGTGCCGGGGATGCATTGCGCGGGCTGCATGGCCAAGGTGGAGCGCGCGCTTGGCGCAGTGCCGGGAGTTGCCTCGGCCCGGGTAAACCTCACTGCCAAGCAGGTGCGCGCCGAACACGCCGCGCAGGTCGAACCGGCGGACTTGATCGCCGCGCTCGATGCCGTTGGTTTTGCCAGCCAGCCGCGCAGCGAGGAGTTCAACCGCACCCCTTCGGCGGTGAAGCCGCTGCTGGCGCCGCTGGCTGTCGCTGCCTTTGCCTGCATGAACGTGATGCTGCTGTCGGTGTCGGTCTGGTCCGGCGCGGAAGGATCGACGCGCAGCCTGTTTCACTGGGTGTCGGCGCTGATCGGGATTCCGGCGATCGCCTATTCCGGGACGCCGTTCTTCACGTCGGCCTGGAGCGTGCTGAAACGGGCGCGCACCAACATGGACGTGCCGATCTCGATCGGGATCATGCTCGCCACCGCGCTCAGCTTCTACGAAACGCTGACCGAGGGGCACGACGCCTATTTCGACGGCGTGCTGATGCTGATCCTGTTCCTGCTGGCGGGACGCACGCTGGATGCGATGATGCGCGACAAGGCGCGGGCCGGGGTCGATGCCCTGCTTAGCCAGGCTGCACCGGGCGCCAGCGTGGTTTCCGCCGACGGGTCGCTGCAATGGGTTGCGGCCGCCGATCTGGTGCCAGGCATGGTGATGCGGGTTGCCGCGGGCGACCGGCTGGCCGCCGATGGCGAGATCGTTGCGGGGGCAAGCGCCTTTGATCAATCGCTGCTGACCGGCGAAAGCGCACCCGTTCCCGCCGGCACGGGCGCGGCGATCCATGCCGGCACCCTCAACCTCGATGCCCCGGTCGATGTCCGGGTGACAGCGGCGGGAGCCGATACGTCACTGGCAGAGATCGCCCGGCTGATGGACGCCGCCGAACAGCCGCGCTCGGTCTATGTCCGGATCGCCGACCGGGCCAGCCGACTCTACGCCCCTGCGGTGCACAGCCTGGCCGCGCTCAGCTTTCTGGGCTGGATGCTGGCGGGGGCCGGGATTTACCAGTCGATCGTCATCGCCATCGCGGTGCTGATCATCACCTGCCCCTGCGCGCTGGGGCTGGCGGTACCGGTGGCCCAGGTTGTCGCGTCGGGTGCGCTGATGCGGCAAGGGATCATGGTCAAGGACGGCAGCGCGATCGAGCGGCTGGCCACGGTTGACCGGGTCCTGCTCGACAAGACGGGATCGCTGACGCTGGGGCGACCCGAACCCGATCCCGCTGCGCTCGATGCGCTGGACGCGGACGCGGCGGCGGTCGCGCTGGGGCTCGCCTCGCACAGCCGCCACCCCCATTCGCGCGCCATCGAGGCGGCGCTCCTGAAGCGCGGCCACCGAGCAGCGCGGGTTAACGGGGTTGCGGAAACGGCCGGGATCGGCATGGCGGGCAGCTGGAACGGTCGCAGGGTTTCGCTCGGCCGCAGCGATGCTGCACAAGTGGTGTCGACGACTCTGCGGATCGAGGGTCGGCCCGATCTGGCAATCAGCTTTGTCGACGCGCTGCGCCCCGATGCCGAGGCGGCGCTGGCCCGACTCAAGAGTGCGGGGCTGGCGGTGTCGCTGCTTTCCGGAGACAATGCACGAGCGGTCGCAGACGTGGCCGGGCAGCTTGGACTGCCAGGGCAGGCTGCGGCCAGTCCGGCGGACAAGCGCGCGGCGATCGGTGCGCTTCAGGCCCAGGGGCACAAGGTGCTGATGGTCGGTGACGGGCTCAATGACGGTCCCGCGCTCGCCGCCGCCGATGCCTCGATCGCGCCGGGATCGGCCAGCGACGTCGGGCGGCAGGCGGCGGACCTGGTGTTCCTTGGCGATTCGCTGCTCGCGCTGCCGCGCAGTGTCATGGCCGCGCGGCGGACGATGCGGGTCGTGCGGCAGAATTTCGCGCTGGCGGTCGGATACAACCTGCTGGCAGTGCCGCTGGCGATCATGGGCTATGTCAATCCGATGATCGCGGCGGCGGCAATGTCGGGCTCGTCGCTGGTGGTGGTGGCCAATTCGCTGCGTTTGGCAGGAGCCGCACGGTGAACGGGCTGGCGATCCTGATCCCGCTGGCGCTGCTGATGGGGCTGATCGGGCTGGCGGCCTTTTTCTGGGCGCTGAAGCGCGGACAGTTCGAAGATCTCGACGGCGCGGCGGCGCGGATTCTGATCGACGATGAGGACGACGCCATCGCCACGGACGCCGCGACATGAGGCGGCTGGCGCACATCGGGCTGATCGCGCTGATCCCGGCGTTGCTCAACGTTTCGGCAGCGGCTGCCTCGCCGATTCTGATGCCGCTGTGCACGGGTGACGGGGTGGTCCGGATGGTGCCGATCCCGGGCAGCACGCCGCGCCCCGCGAAGGGCGATGCCTGCTGCGTCAAGGGTTGCCACGGTGGAAATTGCCGCAAACGGACTTTGAAGGAATTTGAGCCTTCTCAATGAATCGCCCTGTCTGACCGGGCATAGGTCCGGCAATGTGGCCCTATTACCCCGATCTGCTCGAAACGCCGGTGCCGCGTTATACGAGCTTCCCGACTGCGGCGGAGTTCACGCCGGCGGTTGGTCCGAACGACGCTGATGCCGCCTTGCGCGCGGCGCGCGGCGATGTTTCGCTCTATGTCCACATCCCGTTCTGCGAGAAGATCTGCTGGTACTGCGGCTGCAACACCGGGGCGGCCAACCGGAGCCAGCGGCTGCAGTCCTATCTGGACGCGCTGCACCGCGATATCGCGATCACCGGGGTCCGCCTGGACGAAGGCGCGCGGGTGCGCCGGATCGCCTTCGGCGGGGGCAGCCCCAACGCGATCGCCCCGACCGATTTCGTCCGGCTGGTCGATGCGCTGACCCTGCACATGCCGCTGGAGGCGCCCAGCTATTCGATCGAGCTCGATCCGCGCACGCTGACGCCCGAATGGGGCCAGGTGCTGGGCTGGATCGGGGTTACCTATGCCTCGATGGGGGTGCAGACCTTCGATCCGGCGCTGCAGGCGGCGATCGGGCGGGTCCAGCCGGACCGGCTGATCGCCGAGGCCACCGCCATGCTGCGTCAGGCCGGCGTATCCTCGCTCAATTTCGATCTGATGTACGGCCTGCCCGGGCAGGGCCTGGCCGAGTTGGAAGCCACGCTGGAGCGCGCCGTCGCGCTGGGGGCGGACCGGATCGCGCTGTTCGGCTATGCCCATGTTCCGCACATGCTGCCGCGCCAGCGCCGGATCGACGCCAGCGCTCTGCCGGGGCAGGCGGCGCGCTTCGAAATGGCCCAGTTCGGCTACACGATGCTGTGCGATGCCGGCTATGTGCCGATCGGCTTCGATCACTTCGCCAGGCCGGGCGATCCGATGGCGGTTGCGGCAGCCGAAGGGCGGGTACGGCGGAATTTCCAGGGCTTTACCGACGATCCGGCCGCCACGCTGGTGGGGCTTGGCGCCTCGGCCATCGGCTGTTTCGACGACGTGCTGATCCAGAACGAGAAGAACGCCGGGCGTTACCGGATGATGATCTCGCAGGATGTGCTGCCAGCCGTGCTGGGGGTTCGCCGCAGCGCCGATGACCAGCGGCGCGGGGCCGTGATCGAGGCGCTGCTGTGCCGCAGCGCCGCCGCGCTCGATCCCGATATGCTGGCCGAAGCAGCACCCCGGCTGGTTCCGTTCCTGGCCCGCGAACTGGCGGTGCTCGACGGTGCGTTGCTACGGATCACACCGGACGGCCTGCCCTATTCGCGGTCCATCGCCGCCCTGTTCGATCCCTATCGCCAGGATTCGCTGCGGCGCTTCAGTTCGGCTGTCTGATCCATCGCCCGTCAAAAAAAGAGCGGCCATCACAAGGATAGGCCGCTCCAGGTGGGGAGAATGATGTCCTGCGGCGTGAGTGGCGGTTTTGTGCCCCTTGGCTGCCATGCCGCGCCGGAAAGGCGGGCTTCGGTTGCAGCTACGGTGGGACGGCGGCGGGCGCTTTGCCTTGACCACGATCAAATTGCCCGATCTTTTGCGCCGGGCGCGTGGCGGCGGGCTTGACCCCCATCGCGACGCGCTGTTTAAGCGAACGGTTAACATCGAACGGAAGCCGCAATGGAACTGTCTCTGCACGGCCGTACCGCGCTGATCACCGGCGCCTCGTCGGGTTTCGGCGCCCATTTTGCCCGGCTGCTGGTGCGCGAAGGGGCGCGGGTTGTGCTGGGCGCCCGGCGGGTGGACCGGATCGCCGCACTGGCCGATGAATTGGGCGATTCGGCTTTGGCGGTGGCGATGGACGTAACCGACGAAGCCTCGCTGATTGCCGCCTATGACGCGGCAGAGGCGCACTTCGGCACGGTTGATACGGTGATCGCCAACGCCGGGATCGCGGCGGGCGGACGATCGACCGCAGTGCCGGCAGCGGATGTTGCCAGCGTGGTCGGCACCAATTTCACCGGGCTGTACCTGACCGCGCGTGAAGGGGCCAAGCGGATGATCGCGGCGGGTTTTCAGGACAGCGAGCGCGGGCGCATCGTGCTGATCGGCTCGATCACGGCAGAGCTGACCGGGCAGGGCGACGCTGCCTATGGTGCGGTCAAGGCTGGCGTCGCCCATCTGGGTCGCCAGTTCGCCCGTGAATGGGTGCGCCAGGGGATCACCGTCAACACCATCCAGCCGGGCTATATCCAGACCGAGATAGCCGGGGACTGGTTCCAGACCGAGGGCGGCGCGCGGCAGATCGCCGCCTTCCACCGCCGCCGCCTCTGTCCGCTTGACGCGCTCGACGCCCCGCTTGTCTTCCTGTGCTCGGACGCGTCGCGTCATGTCACAGGGGCCACGCTGACCGTGGATGACGGGCAGGTGTTGTGAGCGCGCTGGCCGATACTACACCGGTCATTATCGGGGTCGGCCAGGTGTCCGAGCGGGTGGGCGAGCCGGGTTATGCCGAGCTGTCACCGATGGACCTGGGTGGAGCCGCGCTGAACGCCGCCTTTGCCGATGCCCGCGCGGCGCGCAAACTGGGACCGGCGCTCGATACGCTTGCGGCGATCCGCCAGTTCGAGATTTCCGGCACCCGTTATGGCGCACCGTTCGGCCACGCCAACAATCCCCCGCGGGCCATTGTCCGCCGCGCCGGGGCCAACCCGCAGCGCGCGATCCTCGAAGTGGTCGGCGGGCAGGGGCCGCAGCGACTGCTGGGTGAACTGGCGGCAGAGATTGCCGCTGGCCGGTCAAAGCTGGCGGCGGTGGTCGGGTCAGAGGCGATCTCCACCCAGCGCGCGCTGCTGGCGCGCGGCGAAAGCCGCGACTGGGCCGAAACCCGGCGCGGGACGATCGAGGATCGCGGCTACGGCTACGACGGCGTGGTCGATATGACCGCCCTGAAACACGGGGTTGGCGCGCCGATCGGCGGCTATGCCCTGGCCGAGAATGTCCGACGCGAACGGCTGGGGCTGAGCCTTGCCGAATACCGGCTGGAGATCGGCCAGCTGTTCGCGCCGTTCACGCAGGTCGCGGCCATCAACCCCCATTCCGCCGCGCCCAGCGCGCGCACGGCGGAGGAACTGGCGGCACTGACCGAGCGCAACCGGTTGGTGGCCGAACCCTATGGTCGGCTGGTGGTGGCGCGCGATCAGGTCAACCAGGGCGCTGCCGTGGTGCTGGCCAGCGTCGCCGAAGCCCGGCGGCTGGGGGTGCCCGAAGAGCGCTGGGTCTACATCCACGGCGTCGCCGACTGCGCCGAACCGCCGCTGCTGACGCGGGCCGATCTGGAGAAGAGTCCGGCGGCAATTGCTGCAATCTCAAGCGCACTTGAAGTTGCAGCATGGGACTGGAATTCGCTCGACCACATCGACCTCTATTCGTGCTTTGCGATTCCGGTGTTCAACCTGCTCGACGCCTTCCAGCTGGACCGGGACGACCCGCGCGGCTGGACACTGACCGGGGGCCTGCCGTTCTTCGGCGGGGCCGGGAACAACTATTCCGCCCACGCCATCGCCGAGGCGGTGGCGCGCTGCCGCGCCGCGCCAGGCAGCCGCGCGCTGGTCGGTGCCAACGGCGGGATCATGAGCAAGTACGCTGCCGGGATCTATTCGACCACCCCGGCAGACTGGTCGGCCAGTCGCTGGCGCAGCCTGCCCAAGATCGCTTCGGCGGTTGCGGTCCAAGACGCTTTCGACGGCGAGGCAGTGGCCGAAAGTTTCACGATCCAGCCGGGCAAGCAGGGCGAAGTGGCAACCGTGGTGGCGCGCAGCGATTCGGGGCGGATGCTGGCGAATAGCGCCGATCCGGCGATTTGCGCCAGCCTGCGTCAGGGTAAGGTTGCGGGCCGCGCGGTCCGGATCGAAGAGAGTGAAAACGGCACGAACCGGTTCTGGTTTATCTGACCAGCTCCGCCAGCAGAGCCGGGGTCAGCACCTGCGGCAGCTGGCGCGGTGGACCACCGTCCTTCGGATACCACATGTACAGCGGCACCCCGGCCGCGCCCTGATCGGTCAGGTAGCGGGTGATCGCAGGATCGCGCCGGGTCCAGTCGCCGCGCAGCACCACCACCCCGGCTCTGGCGAAGGCATCGCGGGTTTCGGTCCGCTCGATCGCGGCGGCTTCGTTGACCTTGCAGGTCAGGCACCAGTCGGCGGTGAAATAGGCGAAGACCGGCTTGCCCGCAGCCCGCGCCGCCGTCAGCGCAGCGGCGCTGAACGGCGTTGAGGGCAGCATTCCCGCCGCTGCGGCACCGGGTTCGCGGACCATGCCGGGCAGGCCGAGTGCCGCCAGAGCGAGTACGGCCGCCAGCCCGGCGGTCCAGGCCGCACCGGCGCCCAGCCCGTGACGCTGGCGCCGCCCCAGCAGGACCAGCGCGGCCAGCACGATTACCCCCAGCAGCACCGCCGCAAAGGCAAAGCCGCTGCCCGCCACCCGGCTCGCCAGCCAGACCAACGCCAGCGCGGTCAGCCCCATCGGCACCGCCATCGCCTTGCGGAACCTGTCCATCCACGCCCCCGGGCGCGGCAGCGCGGCGCGCAGGGCGGGAATGAAGGCGAGCGCCAGGAACGGCAGCGCAAGTCCCAGACCCAGCACGGCGAACAAGGCCAGCGCCTCCGGCACCGGCAGCAGCAGCGCCGCGCCCATCGCCGCGGCCATGAACGGCCCGGTGCAGGGGGTGGCGACAAAGGCGGCGAGCAGCCCGGTGGCGAAGGCGCCCTTGCGCGATCCTTCGCGGGCGAAGCCCGGCACTGCGAATTCAAAGACCCCGGCAAGGTTGGCGGTGATCGCCACAGCCAGCAGCAGCAGCGCCGCCACCACCATCGGCTCTTGCAGCTGGAATGCCCAGCCGACCTGCTCACCGCCCGCGCGCAGGGCCAGCAGCACGCCGCCCAGGGCGAGGCAGGCCAGCACTACGCCAGCGGTATAGGCCAGCCCCTCGGCCCGGGCCTGGGCCTCGCTTTCGCCCGCGCGGGCGAGGCTCAACGCCTTGAGGCTGAGGATCGGAAAGACACAGGGCATGACATTGAGCAGCAGCCCGCCCAGCAGCGCCGACAGCAAAAGCCACGAAAGCGACGCGTCGCCGCCGGCCGTGCGCAGCGGCTTGCCCGACGGTGGGACGGTGCCGGGTGCCGCTGTGATCATCAGCCCGTCGCCCGCCGCGGTCATGCGCAGGACGGCGTCAAATTGTGCGGGATTGTCAGGCTGGAACCGGGCGCGCGCGATTTCGACCACCAGCAGATCACCCTCGCGTGAGAAGGTCTGCGTCGCGGCATAGTCGACCACCCGCTCGGTCGCGGCGAACAGGTGCGGATCGTGCAGTGGCACTGCGCCGGGCAGCGGCACGGCGATCCGCACCAGATCGCCGCTGAGCGCAAAGCGGGCCGGGCTGCCCAGCGGGGCCGGCAGAGCGGCGCGCCAGCCATCGAAGCGGGAATCGCGGGTGCCGGGCTCGCCCACCGTTACCTGCGCCGCGATTGCGCCTTGCTCGGGCACGCAAATCTTGTCGGTGCAGGCCAGCCAGTTGGCAGCTCCCTTGATTGCCACCACCGATCCGGGGCGGGCATCGGCGGGCACGGCAAGGTCGACCAGCACGGCATAGTCATGGTTGTAGACATGGTTCATCAACCCGCCGATCAGCAGGGTTTCAGGCACAGGATAGCGCAGCACGCCGATCTTGGCGCCGGGCGGCAGCTGCCAGTTCACGGTCATACCAAGCCCGGCATCGCCGGGGTTCTGCCAATAGCCGTGCCAGCCGCTTTCGGGCCGCATTCGCACCGCCAGGGTGACGCTTTGCCCCGGAGCGACGGCGGATTCGGCGATCAGCTCGGCGGCGATATGGGTGGGCGCCGCCGCAGCAGGCGCTGCCCCCATCAGCGCCAGCAGCTGCAACAGCGCGGCAACAAATGCCCGCCATTGTGCCCCGATGGCGCGGCGCGCGCGCTTGCCGGACGGGGCGGGGCTGGGCATAAGGAGCTGGGCGCGGGTCACACCGGCTCTTTGCCCCCGCCCGGCCTTGCCCGCAAGCACAGAGCGGGCGCGCGAACACAATTCTGCATGGAGCACCGATGCGCCGTTTTGCCTTCCCCTTCGCCCTGGCCTTCACCGCTGCCTTGGCCGCCTGCGCGTCCGGGCCGCAGCGCCCTGCCAGCGTCAGCCAGGCGCCCGCGCCGCAAGGCCCGCCCCGGCTGATCGTGGCAATCTCGGTGGATCAGTTCTCGGCCGATCTCTATGCCCAGTACCGCCCCCGCTTTGCCGCCGGGCTGGCGCGGCTGGCGGGCGGGGCGGTGTTCCCTTCGGGCTTTCAGGCCCACGCCGCCACCGAAACCTGCCCCGGCCATTCCACCCTGCTGACCGGAACCCGCCCGGCGCGCAACGGGATCATTGCCAACAACTGGTACGACCTGTCGGTCAGCCGCGCGGAGAAGAAGGTCTATTGCGCCGAGGATGAGAGCGATCCGGCCTCCACCCCGCGCGATCCGGTGGTCTCTGCCGTCCACCTCAAGGTGCCGACCCTGGGCGAGATGATGAAGGCGGCCAACCCCGCCACCCGCAACGTCGCCGTTTCGGCCAAGGACCGCGCGGTGATGATGATGGGCGGGCACACGATCGACGCCGCCTATTGGTACAACAAGGGCGCCTTCGTGACGTTGAAGGGGCGCGCGCTTGCCCCGGCCGCAGTCGCGCAAAACGCCGATCTGGCGGCGCTGCTCAAGAAGGGCGCCCCGGCCTTTGCGGCACCGGCGTGGTGCGGGGCGAGCGACAGCGCGGTGTCCGTCGGCAAGGGCCAGCTGGGTACTGGCCGGTTCGCGATGGAGCCGAACAAGCCCGACGCGCTGCGCATCTCGCCGCGGATGGACGCGGCCACGGTCGATCTGGCGAACCGGCTGGTAGACGAGCTGAACCTGGGCCAGGGCGCCGCGCCCGATGTGCTGTCGGTCAGCCTCTCCGCCACCGACTACGTCGGCCACGCCACCGGCACCGAGGGGCTGGAAATGTGCATCCAGATGGCCGAGCTTGACAAGACCATCGGCCGCCTGCTCGATCACCTCGATGCCCGCGGGATCGACTATGCGGTGGTGCTCTCGGCCGATCACGGCGGGCTCGACATGCCCGAACGCCAGCGCGAACAGGCGCTGCCCCGGGCGATCCGCGCCGACATGAACCTGGCCCCGCTGGCGCTGGGCAAGGCGATTACCGCCCGCACCGGGATCAGCGCCGGCGAGGGCCCGCTGGTCTATTCCGACGGGGTGTTCGGCGATTACTACATCAGCCGCAGCGTGACCCCGGCGCACAAGGCGGAGGCCGTCAAGGCGCTGGTGGCCCTGACCCGGGGGCACCCGCAGGTCGCCGCCGTGTTCACCGCCGAGGATCTGGCCAAGACCCCGCTGCCCACCGGCAATCCCCAGGACTGGAGCCTGAAGGACCGCGCCCGCGCCTCGTTTGATCCGGCGCGTTCGGGCGATGTAGTGGTGCTGCTCGACCGGGCGGTAACGCCGATTCCCGAGGCGATCCCCGGCATGTATGTCGCCACCCACGGCAGCGCCTTTGACTATGACCGGCGGGTGCCGATGCTGTTCTGGCGGCGCGGCATGCGCGGCTTCGAACAGCCCGCCCCGGTGGAAACCATCGACATCGCCCCGACGCTGGCGGCTCTGCTGGGCCTGAGGGTACCCGAAGGCACCTTCGACGGGCGCTGCCTCGACCTCGATGCCGGGAACGGCAACACCTGCGAGAACCTGCGGTGACGGCGCGCGGCACAGCGGACCGGCGCGATCTGGTCATCCTTGGCGGCGGGCTGGTCGGAATGACGCTGGCGCTTGCCGCCGCTCGGCAAGGCATATCCAGCCATGTCGTCGACAAGGCTACCCCCGAACAGCTGACCGCCGAGGGCATAGACGGCCGCGCCTCGGCAATTTCCACCGCCAGCTGGAACCTTTTGTGCAACATCGGCCTCAAGGACCGGCTCGATCCGCTGGGCTGCCCGATCGAAGCGATCGCGGTGACCGACGGGATGAAGCCGGGGCGGATCGATTTCCAGCCCAAGCCCGATGAAGGCACGCTGGGCCGGATGTACGCCAACCGCGACATCCGCATCGCGCTGTTCGAAGCCGCCCGGGCCGAACCGCTGATCGCCTGGCACAGCGGGGTTGAACCGGTGGAACGCCAGCGCGGCGAACACGGCGTTGCCGTTACGCTTGAGGGTAGGCGGGTGCTGGAGGGGAGCCTGCTGATCGGGGCCGAAGGACGCCAATCGCCGACCCGGATCGAGGCCGGGCTGGTATCGGCCAAGTGGGATTACAGCCACCGCGCGATGGTCACTGCGATCACCCACGAAAGGCCGCATGATGGCGTGGCCTGGGAAATCTTCTTCCCGGCCGGACCGCTGGCGCTGCTGCCGCTGCTCGATCTGCCCGACGGGCGGCACCGCAGCGCCGTGGTCTGGACCTTTGCCGAGAAAGACGCGAAGGGCGTGATCGCGCTGCCCGACAGCGTGTTCCTGGGTGAGATGGCGGGGCGGATGCAGGGCGTGTTCGGCGCAATCGAACTGGCCGCGCCGCGCATGTCCTACCCGCTCAACTTCCACCACGCCGGCCGGATCGTGGAGCAACGGCTCGCGCTGGTCGGCGATGCGGCGCACGGGATGCACCCGATCGCCGGGCAGGGGCTCAACCTGGGGCTGCGCGATGTCGGCGTGCTGGTCGAATGCCTGG
>JABFRE010000262.1 GCA_013141325.1 Novosphingobium sp. | reverse complement strand
CCGCAGACGGACTGGACGGGGATCGATCCCGCCGACCTGCTGGTGATGGACCTTGCCCCCGACGCCAAAGGACGCCCCCGCCGGGTGGTGATCCAGTTGCTGCCCGCCCCGTTCAGCCAGGGCTGGGTGGGCAACGTGCGCAAGCTCGCCGCGGCGAAGTTCTGGGACGGGACCTCGGTCTACCGGGTGCAGGACAATTACGTCACCCAGTGGGGCGATCCCGATGGGGATGACAAGGTCAAGGCCAAGCCGTTGCCCAAGGGCTTGGTGGAGGTGCCGGAGCGGGACTATTCTTCCGCGGTTGATGCAATCTGGCCCGCCTCCAAGGGCTACGTCGTTGACAAAACTCACGACCTTCCTGCCTCATATTTCACCGAAATGGAAACGAAGGCGCTCTGGCCAAAAATGAAGGACTCGTATTCGGAGACCGTGACCTTTTGGAATGGCTGGCCGCTTGCCGGAGACTATGATCGCAACTCGCCCGTCCACTGCTACGGCATGGTCGGCGTCGGCCGCGACATGCCGCCCAACACCGGAACCGGGGCCGAGCTTTACACCGTGATCGGCCATGCCCCGCGCCACCTGGATCGCAACATCGCTCTCATCGGCCGGATCATCGAAGGGATGGAGCACATGTCCAGCCTGCCGCGCGGGCACGGGCCGCTTGGGTTCTATGACGCGGCGCAGGGTGATGAGCGGGTGCCGATTGTCTCGGTGCGGCTGGCCGAGGAGGTCACGGACCTGCCGCGCTATGAATACCTGAGCACCGAAAGTGTCAGCTTTGCCAAGTACGCCGACGCGCGCGCAAATCGCCGCGATCCGTTCTTTCTACGTACCGCGGGCGGGGCGGATGTGTGCAACATCCCGGTGCCGGTGCGGCGGGCGAAGTAGCTTTGGCTCAGGTAATGCCGCAATGACCGAAACCATCACCCACACCGGCCCGATCTGGCGCTGGACCACGCCTGCGGCCCCGGCGGCGTGGTGCTTCGTGACGATCGATGGCGCGGCCGGCGAGGCGCTTTCGGCGACGGCGCTGATGCGGCGGATGGAGGGCCTCAGCCGCGGGTTCGGTTCGATCAAGGTGACGGCGACGATCGGCGAGAGCTGCTTCAAGACCTCGGTCTTTCCGAGCAAGGAGCTGGGCTGGCTGCTGCCGGTCAAGGCCAGCGTGCGCAAGGCTGAAGGTGTGGGCGAGGGTGATGTGGTTACGGTCGCGCTGAAAGTTTGACCGCTTGCCCCGGGGTAACGCCGCAGGGGTTCACGCAGAGGACGCAAAGAGGAAAGTGAGACGCAGAGCGGTGGCGCCAGCGGCGAAGCCGCAGTATGGTTCCGATGCTGCACCCCGGAAAGGTCTTCAAATTCGAAGCGGCTTCGCCGCAATCGCAACACCTCCGCGTCTCATCTTTCTTCTCTGCGTCCTCTGCGTGAACCAAATATCCTGCAACCCCTCGCAGTCAGACTAGGTCTGGATCAGCTCGATCCGGTTGCCGAAGGGATCGTCGACAAATCCGCGGGTCACGCCTACCAGCTCGGTGTCAGGACGGACCGGATGGCCGCCAGCCTCAAGCTGGACGGCAAGGGCGGCATAGTCCGCCACCACCAGCGCTGGGTGCGCCTTCTTCGCGGGTCTGAAGTCCGCCTCTGCCCCAAGATGCAGTCTGACCCCCGGCGCCTCGAACCAGCACCCGCCGCGCGCGGCCAGTGGTGGCGGTTTGGGTACTTCGGTGAAGCCCAGCAACCCGACGAAGAAGGTCCGCGCCGTGTCCTCGCCGCCCACCGGCATGGCCAGCTGGACATGATCGATGCCGACGATCCCCATCGTCAGATCCGGTCGGCCTGGGCCACGGCGTCGTTGGCGCGCAGCGCGCTGACGATCCGGGTCAGATGGGCAAGGTCCGACACTTCAAGGTCGATCTCGTAGGTCCCGAACAGCTCGTCGCGGTTGATGTTCGCCAGATTGACGATGTTGGCGCGGTTTCCGGCGAAGATTCCCGCCGCCTCGGCCAGGGTGCCGGGCCGGTTGTAGAGCACGATCCGCACCCGCCCGATCGCGCCGGTTGTCCGGTCCCCCCACGACAGGTCGAGCCAGTCGGCATCGACCCCGCTGGCCAGCGTCAGGCAATCAATCGCGTGAACTTCCACCCCCTTGTCGGGTACGCGGATTCCGACGATCCGGTCGCCGGGTACCGGGTGGCAACAGGCGCCCAGGTGGAAGGCAACGCCCGGGGTCAGTCCGCGGATCGAGATCGCGCGCTCCTGCTTGGGCCACTGCTCAGGCTCGGGCAGGTCCTTGGCGCTGCCGGGAACCAGGGCTTCCATCACCTGGCGGTCGTCCAGCTTGGCCGTGCCGATCGCGCGCATCAGCTCGTCCTCGGAGGACAGACCAAGCCGCCGGACCGCATCCTTGACCGCTTTCTTGCCGATCTTGCTGGGCAGCCGCTCGACGATTTCTTCAAAAAGCTTGCGGCCGATCGCGACGAGTTCCTGCTTTTCCTTCTGGCGTACCGCGCGGCGGATCGCGGCGCGGGCCTTGCCGGTCACGACAAAACCCAGCCACGACAGCTGGGGCGAGGCATTGCGGCTCTTGATCACTTCCACAACGTCGCCGTTGGTCAGCGCCGTGCGCAGCGGCATGTGGCGGCCGTTGATCTTGGCGCCGACCGCGAAGCTGCCGAGATCGGAATGGACCGCATAGGCGAAATCCACCGGGGTCGATCCCTTGGGCAGCTGGAGCAGCTGACCCTTGGGAGTGAAGGCGAAGATCCGGTCCTGGTAGATCGCCAGCCGGGTGTGTTCGAGCAGTTCCTCGGCATCGTGGCTGGCATCGACGATCTCGATCAGGTCGCGCAGCCAGCCAACCTGTCCGTCAGGCTTGTCGTCCTGCTTGTAGGCCCAGTGCGCGGCCAGGCCGAATTCGTTGGTGCGGTGCATTTCCTGGGTGCGGACCTGCACTTCCATCCGCATCGAATTTTCGAAGATCAGCGAGCTGTGAAGGCTGCGATAGCCGTTCGACTTGGGGGTGGAGATATAGTCCTTGAACCGCCCGGGGATCATTTGCCAGGTGGTGTGGAGCACGCCCAGCGCACGGTAGCAATCATCGAGGCTGTCGGTCAGCACCCGGAAGGCCATGATGTCGGTGATCTGTTCGAAGCTGACGTGGCGTTCGGCCATCTTCTTCCAGATCGAATAGGGATGCTTCTCGCGCCCCGAAACCTCGACCTTGAGCCCGGCTTCGGCCAGCGCCTGCTTGATCCCCAGCGCGATCGCATCGACCTGTCCGCCCTCGCTGCTGCGGATCTGGGCGAGC
This sequence comes from Novosphingobium sp., assembly GCA_013141325.1. Taxonomy (GTDB): domain Bacteria; phylum Pseudomonadota; class Alphaproteobacteria; order Sphingomonadales; family Sphingomonadaceae; genus Novosphingobium. Next base: position 9,844 of record JABFRE010000262.1, on the reverse strand, counting down.
CGCCCGGTGATCGTTGCATAGGCTTCGGGCTCGAGCTGTTCGAAGGCGAGCAGCTGCATCTCGCGCATGTATTCGTACATGCCGACCCGCTCGGCCAGCGGGGCATAGATATCCATCGTTTCGCGCGCGATCCGGCGGCGCTTGTCCTCGCTCTTGATGAAATGGAGCGTGCGCATGTTGTGCAGCCGGTCGGCCAGCTTGACCAGCAGCACGCGGATGTCCTCGCTCATCGCCAGGAAGAACTTGCGCAGGTTCTCGGCCGCGCGCTCGGTCTCGCCCATCGCCTCGATCTTGGACAGCTTGGTCACCCCGTCGACCAGGCGGGCGACCTCGGGGCCGAACAGCTTTTCGATCTCTTCGGGCGTGGCCAGAGTATCCTCCACGGTATCGTGGAGCAGCGCGGTGATGATCGTTTCCTGGTCGAGCTTGAGCTCGGTCATCAGCCCCGCGACTTCGACGGGATGGCTGAAATAAGGGTCCCCGCTGGCGCGCTTCTGGCTGCCGTGTTTCTGCACCGTATAGACGTAGGCACGGTTGAGCATGGCCTCGTCGGCCTCGGGTTCGTAGGCAAGAACCCGTTCAACAAGTTCGTACTGGCGCAGCATCTTCGCGCTAGATGGGGGTATTAGCCGCTGCGGAGCAAGCGGTTTTGTCCGCCGCTCAGCTCCACGTCGCCTCGGGCGGCAGGCTCATCAGGATCGCATCGACGTTGCCGCCGGTCTTGAGCCCGAACAGGGTGCCCCGGTCATAGACCAGGTTGAATTCGGCATAGCGCCCGCGCCATTCAAGCTGCTGGCGCTTGTCGGCATCGGAGAACGCCGTCGCCATGCGGCGGCGGACGATCATCGGGAACGCCGCCAGAAACGCCTCGCCGACATCGCGGGTGAATGCAAAGTTTGCTTCGAAGGCGGTGTCGTCGGCGCATTCGAGGTGATCGTAGAAAATCCCGCCGACCCCGCGGTGGACGCCGCGGTGGGGGATGAAGAAATAGTCGTCGGCCCACTTCTTGAAGCGCGGATAATAGGCCGGATCGTGAGCGTCGCAGGCGGCCTGGTAGGCGGCGTGGAAATCGGCCGTATCCTCTTCATAGGGCAGCGGCGGGTTGAGATCGCCGCCGCCGCCGAACCAGGCCTTGCTGGTGGTCAAAAAGCGGGTGTTCATGTGCACCGCGGGCACGTGCGGGTTGGCCATGTGCGCCACCAGGCTGATCCCGGTGGCGGTGAAGCCGGGGTCTTCGTCGCTGGCGCCGTTGATGCTGGCGGCGAAACCGGGAGCGAAGGTGCCGTGGACGGTCGAGACGTTGACCCCGACCTTTTCGAACACCGAGCCCTTCATCAGCCCCCGGGTGCCGCCGCCCGGATCGGAATTGCCGGCTTCCTCGCGGTTCCACGACAGATAGTCGAACTTTGCGGCGCTGCCTGCCTCGGCCTCGATGCTTTCGAATTCGGCGCAGATGCGGTCGCGCAGGCTTTCGAACCAAGTGCGGGCGCGGGCGGTGTGCTGGGTCCAGTCGGTCATTGCGTTCGCTTGCCAAATGCCGGGCGCTGCGGCAAGGAAAAGCCATGGTTCCCTTTTCGTTCGCAGGTGAGGAGTTTGCGCTGGTCGGCGAACGCGCGCTCTATTGGCCGCGCGAGGGGGCGCTGCTGGTGGCCGATCTGCATCTTGAGAAGGCCAGCTTTTTCGCGCAGCACGGCCAGATGCTCCCGCCCTATGACAGCCGCGAGACGTTGCAGCGGGTGGCCGCCGCCATCCGCCGGACAGGGGCGCGGCGGGTCTATTGTCTGGGCGACAATTTCCACGACGAGGGCGGCGCGCAGCGGCTTGAGCCCCATGCCGCCGGAATGCTCGACGCGCTGTGCCGGGCGACCGACTGGGTCTGGATCGCAGGCAACCATGATTGCGGCCGGGTGCCATGGGGCAGCGCGGTTGACGCGCTCGAGCTCGCCGGAATTGTCCTGCGCCACGAGGCGCTGCGGAGCGAGACACGGGCGGAACTGTCGGGCCATTTCCATCCGCGCCTGCGGGTGTCCGCGCGCGGCAAGCTGATCGCCCGCCCGTGCTGGGTGGTGTCCCGGGGAGCGAGCGGCGAGCGCAAAATGATCCTCCCGGCCTTTGGCGCCTTCACCGGCGGGATGGATGCATCCGACCCGGCGATTATCGCTGCGATGCAGCCGGCCAGCGCGGTCGACGCGGTTGTGCCGGTTGGCGGCAGGACGGCGCGTTTCCCGTTGTGGCGGAATGCGGCCTAAACCCTTTCCCAAATCGCGGAATCGGATTAAGGAGCCGCGCAGACAACCGCCTCAGGAGATTCCAACATAGCACCCCCACCCCGGCGCATGATGACGCCCCCCGTCAAGAGCGGGCCGCGCTACAACCAGATGATCACGTCCGACAAGGTTCGCGTCATTGACGAAACCGGTGAGAACATCGGCGTGATGTACACCCGCGAAGCGATCGAGCAGGCGGCCGGAGTCGGCCTCGACCTCGTCGAAGTTTCGCCCAACGCCGATCCCCCGGTGTGCAAGTTCCTCGATGTCGGCAAGTTCCGTTACGAGGCCCAGAAAAAGGCCAACCTCGCCCGCAAGTCGCAGAAGACGCAGGAGATCAAGGAGATCAAGATGCGTCCGAATATCGACGATCACGACTATGATGTGAAGATGCGCGCGATTCACAAGTTCATCGGCGAGGGCGACAAGGTGAAAGTCACCCTGCGCTTTCGCGGGCGCGAGTTGTCGCACCAGCAGCTGGGCATGAACCTGCTCAAGCGGGTTCAGGACGACACTGCCGAAGACGCCAAGATCGAGGCCTATCCCCGCATGGAAGGCCGCCAGATGCTGATGGTGCTTTCGCCGAAGTAGGGCGCAAGCTTCAGCGCGCCGGCGGTTCCCACAGTTCGATGGCATTGCCTTCGGGATCGTGAATTCGCGCGAATCGGCCCACCGCGGGATCATCCCATTCGGCGCGGCGCTCGGCGGCAATGCCGGCCGCGTCGAGCCGGGCCAGCAGCGCGTCGAGGCCATCGACGCGCAGGTTGATCATGAACGCCTTGTCGGCGGCGAAATAGTCGGTGTCATGTTTGAATGGCGCGAAGACAGTGTCGCCGCCTTGCGTGCGCCAGGTCCATTCACCGGCGGGCTCTGCCGTCGCGCTGCACCCGGCGCCGACGCCAAGGTGGTCGCGGTACCAGGCGTTCAGCGCATCGGGATCGCGGGCGCGGAAAAACAGGCCGCCGATCCCCAGAACCTTGCCTTCCATCGCTTCCCCCTCCATGCCTGCGGCCGGGATATGATGCGCCAAGGGTCCGATGGGGGCAAGACATAGCGATGACGGCAAAACGCTTCAGCTTCTGGCTGGGACCTCTTGGCTTCCTGTTCACGCTGCTGACCGCCGCGCCTTCCGGAATGCCGCTGCTGGCCTGGCCAACGGCCGGGCTGGTCTGGTGGATGGCCGCGTGGTGGATGAGCGAGGCGATGCCGCTGTCGGCCACCGCGCTGCTGCCCTTCATCGTGCTGCCGCTGATCGGGGTCAGCGATGCCAGCAAGACCGCCTCGGCCTATTATTCGCCGACCATGTTCCTGTTCCTGGGCGGGGCGTTCCTGGCGCTGGCGATCGAACGGACCGGGCTGCACCGCCGGCTGGCGGTGGCGATCCTGGCGCGGGCCGGGCATTCGCGCTGGCAATTGCTGCTGGCGGTGATGAGCGCGACCGCGCTGATCAGCATGTTCATTTCCAACACATCGACCGCGCTGATCATGATGCCGATGGCGCTGGCGATGCTGGCGTCGGGCGGTGTCAAGCAGGGCGACACGGCCGGGATCGCCGGGGCCTTGCCGATGGGCATTGCTTTCGCCGCCACGCTGGGCGGGTACGGCACGATTGTCGGCACCCCGACCAACGCGATCGCCGTCGCCCTGCTCAAGAAAAGCCTGGGTGTGGAGCTGAGCTTTCTGGAATGGAGCCTCTACGGGCTGCCGATGGTCCTGCTGTCGGTCCCGCTCGCGGCGCTGATCATCGGCAAGGTCCAGCGCATTGCCGAGGATTCGTTCGATCCGGCGCTGGCCCGCGCCGCGATCCACTTCGAGGGCGGCTGGACCACGCCGGAAAAGCGGCTGGTGCCGGTCTTCGTCCTGACCGTGATCGCCTGGGTTTCCATGCCCCTGCTGAAGCCTCTGTTCCCTGCCGGCGGGCTCGACGATGGGACAGTCGCGGCGATTGCCGGGCTCTGCCTGTTCTTCCTGCCCGACGGCACCGGCCGCCCGCTGCTCAAGTGGGACGAAGCCAACCGCGCGCCCTGGGCGGTGATCCTGATGTTCGGCGGGGGCCTCGCGCTGGCGATGGGGATGACGGCAAGCGGACTGGCGGACTGGATGGGGCAGATGCTGCTCCCGCTGCGTGCGGTGCCGCTGCCGGTGGTCGCGCTGGTGCTGGTCGGCTTCGTGGTGATCGTTACCGAATTCGCCAGCAACATCGCCGCCGCCAGCGGGATCATGCCGGTGGTGGGCGCACTGGTGGCGGCGCTGGGCGCCGATCCGATGCTGCTGGCGCTGCCTGCCGCGCTCGCCGCAAGCTGGGGCTTCATGCTGCCCGCCGGGACCGGGCCCAACGCGCTGGCCTGGTCGACCGGACACATCGCCATGCCGCGGGTCCTGAAAGCCGGTTTCCTGCTCGATCTGGCCGGGATTCCGCTGATGATTGCGGTGGTCTGGGGAATAGCCGCGCTGACCTGACTGGTTGCAGTTGAAATCGGTTTGGCGCTTGGGTAAGCGTCTCCACCATCGGACACGGGTGGAGATGCGGGCCTGCGGAGGTTAGGCCCGCTAGAGCCCCCGCAGCCCTTCCGGCTTCCGCCTTCCTGGAAGCGTTTTGCAAGGAAGGATGCCGCACATGGCAGACACCCCCGCGCGCAAGCCGAAGGCCAGCATCACCGCAATCGGCAACCGCCAGCTCTCCCCCGCCACGCTGATGATGGGCCATGGCTATGACCCGGTGCTGTCCGAAGGCAGCCTGAAGGCCCCGATCTTCCTGACCAGCACTTTCGCCTTTCCCAGCGCGGCCGACGGCAAGCGCTTTTTCGAAGGGATCACCGGCAAGGTTCCGGGCGGCACCGACGGTCTGGTCTATTCGCGCTTCAACGGCCCCAACCAGCAAATCCTCGAAGGCCGGCTGGCGCTGTGGGACGGCGCGGAAGAGGCGCTGTGTTTCTCCAGCGGGATGACCGCGATCTGCGTGCTGTTTCTGGCCTTCTGCTCGGCCGGGGACGTGATCGTCCATTCGGGTCCGCTTTATGCGGCCAGCGAAGGCTTTGTTGCCAAGACGCTCAGCCGGTTCGGGGTGACCTATGTCGATTTCCCGGCCGGGGCGACCCGCGAGGAACTGGACGCGGTGCTGGAAAGGGCCAAGGCGCAGGCCGCGGCGCAGGGCGGCAAGGTGGCGATGATCTATCTCGAAAGCCCGGCCAATCCCACCAATGCGCTGGTCGATGTCGAGGCGGTGCGCGATGCCCGCGATGCGGCGCTGGGGGCAGACTGCCCGATCGCTATCGACAACACTTTCCTTGGTCCGCTGTGGAGCCGCCCCATCGATCACGGCGCGGATATCGTGGTCTATTCGCTGACCAAATACGTCGGCGGCCATTCCGATCTCGTGGCCGGCAGCGTTTCGGGCGCGAAGAAGTGGATGACGCCGATCCGCATGCTGCGCAACACCATGGGCGGGATCGCCGATCCCAACACCGCCTGGATGCTGATGCGAAGTCTGGAAACGGTCGAGCTCAGGATGAGCCGCGCCGGAGAGAACGCCGCCAAGGTCTGCGCCTGGCTGGCCCAGCACCCCAAGGTCGAAAAGCTTGGCTACCTCGGCACGATCGACGATCCGCGCCAGCAGGACATCTATGACCGGCATTGCACCGGGGCGGGCAGCACCTTCTCGCTCTATATCAAGGGCGGCGAGGCCGAGGCGTTCCGCTTTCTCGACAACCTCAGGATCGCCAAGCTGGCGGTCAGCCTGGGCGGCACCGAAACGCTGGCCAGCCTGCCTGCGGCGATGACCCACCTGTCGGTGCCGGACGAGCGCAAGGCCCAGCTGGGGATCACCGACAATCTGGTGCGCGTGTCGATCGGGATCGAGGATGCGGACGATCTGATCGCGGATTTCGAACAGGCGCTCAGCGCGGTCTGAACGCCCTTGCGGCGGCCCCGGCATTGTGCTTGGGCCGCCGCATGAGCCACGAACCGCACGACAAGCTGCAATCCGATGCCGACACCCCCGGCCCCTCGCGGCTGGTGGCGATCACCGATGGCACCTGGGCGGGTTGGTATCACTGGGAGCCCTTCGACGATTTTGAGGAGCATGCCGGGCCGTTCTATTGCCGCCCCGAAGGGACGGGCATCCTGTGCGGCTTTATGCCCGAGACCAAGAACCGCAACGGCGGGGGGAACATCCACGGCGGATCGCTGATGACCTTTGCGGACTATGCCCTGTTCATGATCGCCGGCGGGATGGAATCGAGTGTCCACGGCGTCACGGTGACGATGAACTGCGAATTCGTCGGCGCGGCTGAGGCCGGGCGGATGCTGACCGCGCGCGGCGAAGTCGTGCGCGCGGGCTTCTCGATGGTCTTCGTGCGCGGGATGATCGACGACGCCGGCCGCAACGTGCTGGCGTTTTCGGGAACGATCAAGCGGATCGCGCGGCAGCCGAAATAGGGCTCAGCCCTTCCACTCGCGTCGTTCTTCGGCCGCGCGCAGCACTTCGTAGGCCAGCTGCAGCGCCTGAAAGGCCTTGGCGGCGTCCGCGTCGCCCGGCTTGACGTCGGGGTGGACCTCCTTGGCCTTTGCGCGCCAGGCCTTTTTGACGTCGTCGAAATCGGCGTCGGGGGTCAGCTCGAGCAGTTCGAGCGCGCGCAGCTCGTCGCGGCTGCGGCTGCCATCGCCCGATCCGCCCCAGCCATAGTGCGCGGCCTCGTGATAGCCGGAATTGTCGCGGGTCTCGTCGGCCTCGCGCTGGGCGGCCTCTTCGGCATCGAGCCCGGCGAAATAGTCCCACCCGGCGTTGTATTCGGCGGCGTGCTGTTGGCAGAACATCCAGCGTTCGGGGCTGTTGGGGGTTTTGGGCGCGGGGCAGGTTCCGGGCTGGCTGCAGCCGTGGCGGTCGCACAGCCGCATCTGCGTCGCCTCGCGGCTGCCGCCGTAGCCGCCCCAGCGGGGAAACCCCCAATTGTCCGATCTGCGTACGCGGCTCATCGCCTGCCGCGATAGGCGCAAGCCGGGCCGGATCGCAAGCGCAATGACAGGGGTCGTTAACCCGTCTTGCGCTATCGGCGCCCGAATCCCATATCCCGGATCAGCGAGACAGGAGCCCACCGTGAGCAAGCAGCTGGCACTTTCGATCACCCTTTCGGTGATGGCCATGACGGCCTTTGCGCTGCTGGGTAACGACAGGGCGGATATCTCCGGTCGCGGCGTACTGCGGGCAATGCCGCTCAGCGTTGAGGCACCGACCCTGCCGGGTCTCTCCCAGCTGCTGCCGACGCTCCAATAAGTCGGATCAGTCGACCGTCACGGTCACCGCGCGGCGGTTCTTCGCCCAGCTGTCCTCGTCACTGCCCAGCGCAGCCGGGCGTTCCTTGCCGTAGCTGACGGTGGTGATCCGCGCTGCATCGACGCCCAGGCTGACCAGATAGTTCTTCGCCGCATTGGCGCGCCGTTCGCCCAGCGCCAGGTTGTATTCGCGGGTGCCGCGCTCGTCGCAGTGGCCCTCGACAGTGATCCGCTTGGCCGGGTACCTGGCCAGCCATCCGGCCTGCGCGGCCAGCGCCTGCTGGTCGGCGGAATCGATGTTGTAGCGGTCGGTATCGAAATAGACCGTGTCCTGGCCCATCATCTGGGCAACGAAATCGGCCTGACTGCCTGCCACCGGCCCCTGGCCCGCGCCGGTATCGGTGCTGGTGGTCGCCGCGCCCGGGTCGGGAGGAAGCACCTTGGGTGCCTTCTTGGCGCAGCCCGAAACGGCAAGGCCGGCCGCCAGGATTATGGCAAGGGCGGAATTGGTCTTCATCGGTAACTCCTTTGCATTCAGCTTCGCCTTGCCCCCGGATTAGTCAATGCCGTTCAGGGACGAAGCGGTCCCCACGCGGGATCGGACCCGTCCACCGGGGTATCGAGCTTGCGTTCGTTGCGCCCGGTCAGATCGACCTGCCAAACGCCCGTCTTGCCGCTGGTCTTGGCGGTGCGGAAGAACTGGATCACCCGGCCATTCGGAGCCCAGGTCGGTGCTTCGTCCTGCCAGCTGTCAGTAAGATAGCGCAGCGATCCGCCCGCCGGGTCCATCACTGCCACCCGCAGGTTTCCGGCGATGTGGGTGAAGGCGATCTGATCGCCGCGCGGGCTCCATTCCGGGGTGGCGCTGCGCCCGCCGAAGAAGCTGATCCGCTTTTGTCCGCTGCCGTCGGCGTTCATGACATAGACCTGCTGGCTGCCCGAGCGGTCACTTTCGAAGACGATCTTTGATCCGTCGGGCGAAAAGCTGCCGCCGATGTCGATCCCCGGGCTGTCGGTCAGCTTGACCGGATTGCCCCCGGCGGACGGCATCTTGTAGATGTCGGTGTTGCCTGCCTGGGCCATCGAATAGAGCACCCATTTGCCATCCGGTGACCAGCGCGGCGCGAACAGCGGATTCTTCGCCGACAGCAGCAGGCGCTGGGTCTTGGTCGCCAGATCGAAGATGTAGATCCGCGGCTGTCCGTTGAAATAGGACAGATAGAGGATCGCCTTGTAATCCGGCGAATAGCGCGGGGTCAGCGCGGTCGCCTGGCCGGTGGTCAGGTAGACGTGGTTGGCCCCGTCCGAATCCATGATCGCCAGCCGTTTCAGCCGCCGGTTCTTCGGCCCGGTCTCGGCAATGTAGGCGATCTTGCTGTCGAAGAACGGGTTCTCGCCGCTGAGCCGCGAATAGACCAGATCGGCGCATTTGTGCGCGGCGCGGCGCCATTCGGACGGAGCGAGCGTCCACCCGGCCTTGGCGAGCTGCTGGCCCAGCGCCACGTCATAGAGATAGCACCCCACAGTGACCTGGCCACCGGCCTCGGCCCGGACATAGCCCTGGATCAGCATGTCGGTGCTGCGCGCGGTCCAGCCGGGATAGTCGGGCGCCTGAACCTGGCCAAGCGGCGGACGCGGCAGCGCGGCCGGACCGGTGGGCTTGAACAATCCGTTGTTCTTGAGATCGGCAGTGATCACGGTGGCCAGACTGAAGCCCAGAGCGGCGGTGCTGCCGGCGCTGGTCTGGGTCGGGACATCGGCGTTGGTTGCAAAGGCGGGGATCGCAATAGTCTGGTTCTGCCAGTCGCTGTCGTCGGTCACGTCGATTGCCGGTTCGCCGGTCTGCGGCGCCGGGGCGGGAGTGGTCTGGGCAAGGGCCGGCTGCGCAATCAGCGCCAGAACAAGGGCAGGCAGGGCGGTTTTCATCGTCAGATGCTCTTTCTCATCCGGAGGGCCGGAGGCTTCTTCCATGCGTCGTAGAGCTGGATGGGCAGGATAAACGGTGCGGCCAGTTGCACCGCGCGGATCGCCGCTTCGGCGTGGCGCGTGGCCTGCGCCCGGTTGGCATCGTTGATCCCTTCCTGCGCCACCAGCCGTGGCGGTCCCGCCAGCGAGCCGTCAGGCTTGAGTTCGATCGCAATGATCGACACCAGCTTGTCGGCATCGACCCCTTGCGGCACCCGGCCCTGCCAGTTGGGCTTTATCTGCCGCAGGATCGCCGCGGACAGGGCTGTCCGGGTTGCCGGGCCGATCGCCGCAGCAGGCGGGTTGGTGCTGCGGGACTGGCCCTGTGCGCCCGTCACCCC
>JABFRE010000166.1 GCA_013141325.1 Novosphingobium sp. | reverse complement strand
CGAGGCGATCAGGTTGGGCAGGCCCAGCCGCGCCAGCCGGTCGGCCAGAGGAGCGAGCACGATCGACAGGATAAGTGCCGCAGTCAGCGGCAGGAACACCACGGCCCCGATCGACAGTACGAAGGGCAGGGCCAGGAACAGCCCGATCCCCAGCATCAGCGCGATTGCCGACAGCAGGCGCAATTGCTGCGGCGCGAGGTCGGTCGGGGGCAGGACGGGTTCAGGCACCAGCATGCTCCATCGGATCGCTTCGCCCCGGCATCGCGTTCTTCTGCGATGCTACCGGCAATCTGCCCGGGCCGGATTGAATTGCAAAGCCCCTCCCCGCCGGGGAGGGGCGATGCGACTGAATCCAGACAGATTCTCAGAGCGATTTGTCGTAGATCGTGTATTCCTTGTTCACGTGGCTGTCGATTGCTTCGGCGATCGCGTTCATTCCCTGGTTGTCGTCGAGGATCCAGCCGATCTCGCCGCGGGTTGCCTCATAGTTGGCGAGCGCCGCGCGGCGGATGTATTCGATCATCATGAAGGCCAGCTGGCTGGCGAGCCGGCTGGACTGGTACTGCTTGACCACCCCCATCAGCGGCACCCGCATGGTCCGCACTTTGGGCCGGCGCAGCCATGCCAGCAGCTTGACCCAGCCCAACGGAAACAGCGATCCGCCCATTGGTTTCAGCACTTCGTTGAGGTCGGGCAGGGTCATCATGAAGGCCACCGGCTCTCCTTCGTACTCGGCGACCATGATCAGGTCCTCGCGCACGATCGGTTTGAACTTCTTGCCGGCATAGGCAATCTCGCGGTCGGTGAAGGGGACAAAGCCCCAGTTGTCCGACCAGGCATCGTTGAGGATGTGGAGGATCAGCGCGGCTTCTTCGTCGAAGCGGCTCTTGTCGACCTTGCGGATCCGGATCTTGGCGTTCTTTTCGCCCGACTGGACGATCCGCTGGATCAGCGGCGGGAAGTCCCTGGTGATGTCCAGCTCGTAGGTCTTGAGCAGCTTGGCCGGGGCATAGCCCAGTGCCTCGATATAACGCTGATAGCGCTGCGGCTGATGGCCCATCATCACCGTGGGCGGATGGTCAAAGCCCTTGGTGAGTTGGCCCGGCTCTTCCCAGACCGACATCGACAGCGGCGCCAGCACGCGGGTCATGCCCTGGGCGCGCAGCCAGTCTTCGGCCTGGGCGATCAGCGCGCGGGCGACGCCCTCATCCTCCGCCTCCAGCAGGCCCCAGTTGCCGGTGCCGGGGCCCATCCCCTGTTCGGCGGGCTGGGCCACCGCCAACCGGTCGATATGCGCGGAAATCCGCCCGACCACCGCGCCCCCGCGCCGGGCCAGGAACAGCTGGACATCGGCGTGGTCGAAGAACGGGTTCTTGCCCGGCGTGACCAGCTCCAGCGCCTCCATCCTGAGTGGCGGCACCCAGTTCGGATCGCTGGCGTTGAGCCGATAGGCCAGATCGACGAAGGCAGAGCGATCGGCCTTGGTCGAAACGGGAGCGATAAAAAGGTCTGTTGCTGCCACGATCATGCCTTGGTTGGAGTGCAATGCCCACTGCGATTGGGCCGTTCGGCTTGTCAAGCAGACCTTGGCAGGCCATTCCGGCGAAAATACGAACAGGCCGCGAAAGCCGGCCCGGGTCAATGCGGAACACGATGATGACTGTGCACGAACCGATCGCTGCGCCAACCGGCAAGATTGCGACAATCCCCGACGACATGGACATGCTGCGCGCAGCGGTGGAGCTGACCCGCGACATTTCCGCGGCGCGCGGCGCGATCTATTGGCCCGACATGCTGCTGTCGGCGGCGCTGGGCTATGCCGGCCTTGCCGGAGCCATCCTGCTGGACACGTCTTGGGCCGCGCTGGCCTGCGCCGCGGTGGCGGTCTTCGCGCTGTACCGGGCGCTGCTGTTCATTCACGAGCTGACCCATATCCACCGCACGGCCCTGCCGGGATTTCGTTTCGTCTGGAACCTGCTGGTCGGCATTCCGATGCTGACCCCCTCGTTCATGTACGAAGGGGTGCACACCCTGCACCACGCCCGCACCCGTTATGGAACGGCGGAGGATCCCGAATACCTGCCGCTCGCGCTGATGAAGCCCTGGAGCCTGCCGGTTTTCGCCCTGATCGCGGTGTTCCTGCCGGTGGGGCTGCTGGTCCGCTCCGCCGTTTTGGTGCCGCTGGGGGTGATCGTGCCGCCGCTGCGCCGGCTGGTCTGGGCCCGTGTATCGGCGCTGGCGATCAACCCCGATTTCCGCCGCCGCCCGCCCGAGGGTGACTTTGCCCGGATGGTATCCTGGCAGGAATTGGGCGCGAGCCTGTGGTCCTTCGCCCTGCTGGCCAGCACCCGCTGGCTGGGCTGGCGCCCGCTGCTGATCGCGCTGGCGGTGATTTCGGCAACCGCCGTGCTCAACCAGATTCGCACGCTGGTGGCCCACCTCTGGGAGAACGACGGCAGCGCGATGACCGTTACCGGGCAATACCTCGATTCGGTCAACGTGCCCCCGCCTGCGCTGCTGTCACCGCTGTGGGCCCCGGTCGGCCTGCGCTATCACGCGCTGCACCATCTGCTGCCCTCGATGCCCTACCATTCGCTGGGCGAGGCGCACCGCCGCCTGACCGCGCAACTGGGCGGGGC
>JABFRE010000089.1 GCA_013141325.1 Novosphingobium sp. | reverse complement strand
GCCGGGCACAAGACCACCAGCGCCGCGCTGAGCACCATTGCCAATGCCGCACAGGTTTCGCTCGACAGCCAGGCCGGGGTCGACCTCGATGAGGAGGCGGTCAATCTGGTGCGGTATCAGCAGGCCTTTCAGGCCAGCGGCAAGGCGATCCAGGTCGCCTCCACCCTTTTCGACACTTTGCTGGCTCTAAGATGAGCCGGGCGGGAGACAGGCCATGACCACGGTAAGCACCAGCGCCTTTTACGGACGGACCGGCATGGCCCTGTCCGCACTGCGCGCCCGCGCCGAGGATTTGCAGGCCGCGCTGGGGCGCGGCGAGCGGCTGACTGCTGGGTCGGACGATCCGGTCGCCGCCGCCCGGCTGCGCACGCTGGCCAGGGCCGAGGGGCTGGCCGCGATCGACACCACCAACGCCAACCGTGCCGCCGCCGACCTGACCCTGACCGACACCGCGCTGTCGAGCTTTTCGAACTACGTGATCCGCGCCAAGGAACTGGCAACCCAGGCCGCCAACGGCGTGCTGACCGCCGGTCAGCGCACCGGGATCGCCACCGAACTGACCCAGCTCCACGGCGAACTGGCCCGCCTCGCCAACACCCGCAACAGCGCCGGACACGCGCTGTTCGGGGGGGAAACCAGCGGTGCCGCCTACAGCTTCGATGCGTTGGGCAATCCGCTCTACGCCGGAACCGGCAGCGCGGGCGAACTGCCGCTGGGTGACGGCCAGAGCGTGACCCGCGGCCTGACCGGACCCGAATTCCTCAATTTCAGCACCGCGGCCGGGGCGACAAACCTGTTCGCCGTGGTCAAGGGCCTGGCCGATGCGCTGGGCGGCGCCGTGCCCGATCCGGCTCAGGCCGCACGCGATGCGCTGGGCCCGCTCGACACTGGGCTGGAGTCGATCACCACCGCCCAGACCGTGATCGGCGCCCGGCTCAACTGGATCGACCTGACCACCGAGCGGCGCACCCAGCTGTCCGAACAGCATGCCGGCGAACAGGCCGAGATCGGCGGCACCGACGTCGCCGCCACGGTCAGCCGGTTGCAGGAAACCATGACCGTGCTCGAAGCCAGCCAGGCCAGCTTTGCCAAGCTTGCCTCGCTCTCGCTGTTCGATCTCTTGCGCTGATCGCGGCGCATCATACTGATTTAATGGGGGTTTGAAATGTACGCGGCAATCGGGATCGTCATCCTTATCGTCATGGTGTTCGGCGGCTTTGCCATTACCGGCGGTGCGCTGGGCCCGGTGATGCACGCGATCCCCCACGAAATGCTGATCATTTGCGGAGCGGCCGCCGGGGCGCTGGTCACCGGCAACAACATGCACGGGCTCAAGGCCTTCGGCGGCGGTTTCGCCAAGGTTTTCAAGGGGCCCAAACACACCAAGCAGGATCATATCGACGCGATCATCCTGACCACCAAGCTGATGAAGCTGCTGCGCGCCGAAGGCCCCGTGGCGCTGGAAAGCCACGTGACCGAGCCGGCCAATTCCGCAATCTTTGCCGAATTCCCCAGGATCCTGGCCAACAAGCCGCTGACCGCGCTGATCTGCGACACGTTGACGCTGATCGTGGTCTCATCGGGCACGCTGGAAGTCCACGCGGTCGAAGAGGTGATGGACAACGCAATGAAAAGCCATTTCCATGAAATGCACGAGCCGCAGCACGCGCTGTCCGGCCTCGCCGACGCGCTGCCCGCGCTGGGGATCGTCGCGGCGGTGCTGGGCGTGGTCAAAACCATGGGGTCGATCGACAAACCCCCTGCGATTCTGGGCGGGATGATCGGTTCGGCGCTGGTCGGCACCTTCATGGGGGTGCTGCTCGCCTATGGCATGGTCTCGCCGATGGCCGGGCGGCTCAAACAGGTGATCGAGGCGGACGAGCAGATCTTTCACGCGGTCAAGCAGGTCATCATCGCCAGCCTGCACGGCTGGCCCCAGCCGCTCGTCGTCGAAAGCGCCCGCTCGGGCCTGGGTCACGATTTCCGTCCCGGCCTGTCCGAACTGCTTGATGCGCTCAGGGGGCGCTAACCGTGGCCGCCGCCAGGAAAGCCAAAGACGCACCGCTGCCGCCGATCATCGTCAAGAAGGTGACGGTGGTCGCCGCCGGTCATCACGGCGGCGCGTGGAAGGTGGCCTATGCTGACTTCGTCACTGCGATGATGGCCTTCTTTCTGCTGCTGTGGCTGCTGGGTGCTACCACCGAAAAGCAGCGCAAAGGAATTGCCGACTATTTCACCCCAACCCTGGTCAAACTGAAGCAGGAAAGCGCCGGATCGAACGGGATGCTGGGCGGCAGTTCGATCACCGATGCCGACAGCTATCCCAACCGCGCCGGCCAGACCGGCACCCGCTCGATGACCATCCCGCGCGATACCACCGGCGGCCCCAAGGAGGGCGGCGAACGGGTCAAGAAGGTGCAGTCGATGCAGCAGAAGCTGGCCGCCAAGATGGCCGCCGATGCCCGGCTGGCCCGACTCGCCAAGCAGGTCCGGATGATCGACACCACCGAGGGGATCCGGATCGACCTGGTCGACGATGCCGACTTTTCGATGTTCCAGCTGGGCACCACCGTTCTGACTCAGGACGCCGGTGCGCTGCTGAAGGCGATCGGCACCATGCTGGGCGGCGAAATGGGCGGGCTATCGATCCGCGGCCACACCGATGCCCTGCCCTGGAACGGCGGGCTCGGCGCCAACAACTGGTCGCTCTCGGCCGGGCGCGCCGAAGCGACCCGCCAGGCGCTGCTGCGCCAGGGCCTGGGTGAAGCGCGCTTCCGCAAGATCGAAGGCGTGGCCGACCGCGAACCGCTGGTCAGGGACAAGCCCGAGGACCCGCGCAACCGGCGGATTTCGATCCTGCTGATGCGGTGATCAGCGCGCCTTGCGCACAGCCGCCAGATCGCGCGCCATCCACGATGCTCGGAAACCCTGACCCGTCAGCATCCGGCGGAAATCGGCCGCGTTGTCAAAATGCTGCAGCTGTCGGTGATAGTAGTTGACGTATTCCAGAGCGGCCAGCGCCGCGCAGACCGTTGCGGCGACACGGTCCGGCGTGCCAAGTGCCAGGTCCGACCCCACCCATCCCGCCAGGGCGGTGCCGCACCCTGCCAAAGTCAAACCCTGCATCGGCAGTTGCGCCCATCGCAAGGCCCGCAGCAGTGCGGCCCAGTTCTGCGGCTGCCCTTTCAACTGGCGAACCTTGGCGCGCCAGTATAGCGTCCCGATCACCAACATCAGCACCGTTGCCGTCAGCGGCACCAAACTGATCCAGCTGAGCTGCCCGCCACTGAAATAGGCGACGAGTACCGGCACCAGAACGGCGTTACCCGCTTCCATTTTCCAATAGGGTTCCAGCCGCGCCAGAATATCGGCGCGGGTCCGGTTGGTGGCGGTGATGCTGAAGCCTTTGGCCATTCGCGTCAGTCCACCCAATCGCGGCTGCGCGCGACGGCCTTGTCCCACTTGGCGTTGAGCGCGGCGCGGCGATCTGGTGCCATGGTCGAAGTCCAGCGCTTGTCCTCGCCCCAGTTGGCCGCGATCTGGCTGGTTGAGCGCCAATATCCCACGGCCAGTCCAGCTGCGTAGGCCGCGCCCAGCGCGGTGGTTTCGATCACGCGCGGCCGCACGACCGGAACGCCCAGGATGTCGGCCTGAAACTGCATCAGCAGCTCGTTGATAACCATGCCGCCGTCGCAGCGCAGCTCGGTGATGGTGACGCCCGAATCCCTGATCATCGCATCGATCACCTCGCGGGTCTGAAAGGCGGTCGCCTCCAGCACCGCCCGCGCCAGATGGCCTTTGCCGGCAAACCGGGTGAGGCCGGCGATCACCCCCCGGGCGCCGGCATCCCAGTGCGGCGCATAGAGGCCCGAGAATGCCGGCACGAAATAGACGTCGCCGTTGTCTTCGACGCTGGCGGCCAGGCTTTCGATCTCCGCCGCGTCGGCGATCACGCCCAGGTTGTCGCGCAGCCACTGGACCAGCGCGCCCGCAATCGAGACCGACCCTTCCAGCGCATAGACCGCCGGGGCGTCGCCGAGCTTGTAGCCCAGCGTGGTCAGCAGACCATGGCGTGAAGGGAACGGCTTTTCGCCGGTGTTCATCAACATGAAGCAGCCGGTGCCGTAGGTGTTCTTGGCCTCGCCCGGGGCAAGGCAG
Organism: Novosphingobium sp.; assembly: GCA_013141325.1. Lineage (GTDB taxonomy): Bacteria > Pseudomonadota > Alphaproteobacteria > Sphingomonadales > Sphingomonadaceae > Novosphingobium. Next base: position 9,054 of record JABFRE010000089.1, on the reverse strand, counting down.
GCCTGCCCGAACAGCGCGGCCTGCTGATCACCCAGAATCCCGGCCAGCGGCACTCCGGCCAGCACCCCGTCGCATGCGCCATAGACTTCGCTCGACGAGCGGATGTCCGGCAGGCAGGCGCGCGGAACGTTCAGCAGCGTCAGGATCTCCGCGTCCCAATCCAGGGTTTCGAGGTTCATCAGCTGGGTGCGCGAGGCGTTGGTGACGTCGGTCAGATGCAGCCCGCCGTCGACGCCGCCAGTCAGGTTCCAGGCCAGCCAAGTGTCGATTGTCCCGAACAGAAGCTCGCCCAATTCGGCCCGCTGCCGTGCGCCGGGCACCGTGTCGAGCACCCAGCGCAGTTTCAGTCCCGAGAAATAGGTGGCGAGCGGCAGACCGGTCTTTGCGCGGAGCCGGTCCTGTCCGCCGTCCGCCGTCAGGCCTGCAACCAGCTGATCTGTGCGGGTGTCCATCCAGACCAGCGCATTGTGCACCGGCTTGCCGCTCGCCCGGTCCCAAAGCACGGTAGTTTCGCGCTGATTGGTGATCCCCACAGCCGCCAGATCGCTCGCCGCAAGGCCGACCTTGGTCAGCGCGGCAGCGATGACCTCGCGGGTGCTGCGCCAGATTTCCGCGGCGTCGTGTTCCACCCAGCCGGGGCGCGGCATGATCTGGGCATGTTCCCGCTGATCGACCGCGACGATCGTTCCCGCAGCATCGAACACGATGAACCGCGTGCTGGTGGTCCCTTGGTCAATCGCCCCGACATAGCGCGCCATCGCCGCCTCGCTCCCTCGCCTCGGGCGGGGGCTATGGCACATTCGCGGCGACTGCAAGCGCGCCGCCGCCGGGTTCCGCCGAAAAAATTGGCCCGGCGGTCTTGGGAACCGCCGGGCCAGGGTGCCTGGAAGGGTCAGGCTTATACGCTTGCGCTCAACGCAGCAGTGAGAGCACGTTCTGCTGGCTCTGGTTGGCCTGGGCGATCATCGCGGTCGAAGCCTGCGAGAGGATCTGGGCCTTGGCCATCGCGGTCGTTTCGGCCGAATAGTCGGCGTCTTCGATCCGGCTGCGCGCGTCAGACAGGTTGGTGACGTTGTTGGTGAGGTTGCTGACCACCGATTCGAGCCGGTTCTGGCCGGCACCAAGCGAGGCACGGGCGCTGGAGATCGCGTCCATTTCGGTGTCGAGCGTGGCCAGGGCCGTGCTGGCCGTCGCGGCGGTCGAGACGTCATAGGACCCGGCTGCGCCGCCGTTGGCCGCCAGCGTGGTCAGGTTGGCCATCGTCAGCGCAACGGTGTCGGCGGCGTTGGCGCCGGTCTGCACCGTCACGCTGGCGGTGGTGCCGTTGAACAGCGTCACGCCGTTGAACTTGGTGTTGGTAATGACCTGGCCGATCTGCGCGGTCAGCTGATCGACTTCGGTCTGCATATAGGCACGGTCGGTGGCATCCTGATAGGTACCGGACGACGACTGGACGGCCAGTTCACGCACGCGCTGCAGCATGTTGGTGACTTCGCTGAGCGAACCTTCGGCGGTCTGGGCCAGCGCGATGCCGTCGTTCGAGTTGCGGATGCCCTGGTTCATGCCGCGCACCTGCGCAGTCATGCTGGTGGCGATGGCGAGGCCGGCCGCGTCGTCCTTGGCGCTGTTGAGGCGCTTGCCGCTCGACAGGCGTTCCATTGCGGTGCCGAGCATCTTGTTCGCGGCATTCGAAGCATTGGCGGCGCGGATCGCGCCGATGTTGGTGTTGATCACAGACATGAGTAACTCCCGTGGATAGTCCCGTGGTCGCCAGCGGGGCGGACCATCCGTCGCCGCTGCCAGCCACTAGAGCGACCGGACGGCGGGAAGTTTAAGGGTACAGCCGGGGCACGATGCGCCGATACCGTCCGGGATCCGCTTGCCGGACCGGCCAAGCCCCCGGCGAAAGCATACGCATTTTCACCAGCCCTTAAATTACCGGAGCGTTTGACGTTCTGCGCGCAAAACCCCCTTCGAGACATGGTTAATCAGGGGGTTTCCAAGATGACGGCACTGGCCTTCAGCGACAGCGCGGCACGGCTGCATGCACCGCTGGTCCACCGCGCGGCGGCGATTGTCGGCGCGGCGGCCTGTGCGGCGGCTCCTATGGTGCGGACGGCGAACGATCCGGTGCCGCCCGGCCCCGGGCCCTGCGTCACGCTGGAACGCGGCGCCAATCGCCTGACGCGGGACGGTGCGCGTGGACGCTTTACGCTGTCCTATGCCGATCCCGCCGGCGATGCCGCGCTGGCGGCGCTGGTTGCCGCGTTGGCCGCGCCGGGCATGCCGATCGCCGCCGATCCTGAGAGCCTGTCGGTGCTGGCCCTGGCCGAGCGGCTGGCAGCGAGCGAGATCCCGGTGCTGATCAACGGCCCGACGGGGACCGGCAAGGAAGTGCTGAGCCGCTTCATCCATGCCCGCAGCCCCCGCAGCGCCGGTCCCTTCGTAGCGGTCAACTGCGCCGCCATGCCCGAGGCCATGCTGGAAGCCCTGCTGTTCGGCCACAAGAGGGGCGCCTTCACCGGCGCGACCGAGGCCAGCGAGGGCTTCTTCCGCGCGGCAGACGGCGGCACGCTGCTGCTCGACGAGATCGCCGAAATGCCGCTGGCGCTCCAGGCCAAGCTGCTGCGGGCCCTGCAGGAGAGCGAGGTGGTGCCGATCGGCTCGACCCAGCCGATCCGGGTCGACGTGCGGGTGATCGCCTGCGCGAACCGCGACCTGCCGACCGAAGTTGCCGAGGGGCGGTTTCGGGCCGATCTCTACTACCGTCTCAACGTCTTCCCCCTCGCCTTGCGGCCGCTGCGCGAGCGGGCCGAGGACATCGCCCCGCTGGCCTTCGCGCTGGTGCTGCGCCACGGCACGCCGGGCAAGGCGCTGCCGTGGATCGGCGAGGCGGCGCTGGCGATGCTGCGGCTGCACGGCTGGCCGGGCAACGTCCGTGAGCTGGAAAACGTAATCCGCCGCGCGCTGCTGCTGGCCGATGGCGCGGACGAGATTGCCCCCGCGCACATCGTCTTCGATCAGCCCGCCCGGTTGGTCGCACCCGAAGGCGGCACAGTCGTGACCGGTGCGGCGCCCGCGACTGCGCGGCTGTCCAACATCGTCCAGTTGTCCGAAGCCCGCGCGATCATGCAGACGCTCGACGCCTGCGGCGGCAGCCGCATTGCAGCCGCGCGCCAGCTCGGCATTTCCGAGCGCACCCTGCGCTACCGTCTGGCCGCCTTCCGCGAGGCCGGCCTCGCCACCGCCGGAGCCGCACGATGAGCGGCATCGGCGGAATTGGTGCCGGCGGGGGCATCCAGCAGATCCTTGCGCTGCGCCAGCAGATCCTCGACCGGTCCCAGCTGCTCCAGCAGCTTCACGCGCCCGCTGCGGGCGCGGCGGCCCCGGCTGCGCCCGAAGCCCCAGCGGGCGGGTTCACCGACGCGCTCAGCTCTGCGCTGCACCAGGTCAGCGCCACCCAGAACCACGCCGAGGGGCTGAGCGAGGCCTACGAAAGGGGCGAGGTGACCGACGTCGCCAAGGTGATGCTGGCGCGCCAGGAAGCGGGGATCGCCTTCGAGGCGACGCTGCAGGTGCGCAACCGGCTGCTGTCTGCCTACCAGGACATTATGCGGATGGGAGTGTGATAGATGGCTGATCTGGTCGCCACCGCCGACGCCTCGCCTCCTGGCGCCTTCGGCCCGTCCGGCCCGCTGCGGCGGCTGATGGGCCTTGCCGCCCAACCCGCCGTCAGGCGGATGCTGCCCTGGTTCCTCGGCGCCGCCGCGATTGGCGGAGCGGGGCTGACCTACGCCCTGCTCGCCCCGGCACCGCAGCGGATCCTCTACACCCAGCTCGACGATGCCGAACGCGCCAATGTCGCCGCCAGCCTCGACAAGGCCGGGGTTTCCTATGCGATCAACCCCGATACCGGAGCGATGACTGTCAGCGAGGCCGATCTCTACAAGGCGCGGATGCTGGTTGCCGCCGATGGCGGACTGGCCAGCCCCGATGGCGGCGGCGCGCTCGACAGTCTGCCGCTGGGCGCCAGCCGGACGCTGGAGGGCGAACGCCTGCGCGCCGCCCGCGAACACGAACTGATGCTGACCATTCAGGAAATCGACGGCGTAGAGGGAGTGCGCGTCCACCTGGCCGAGGCCGCCAAATCGGTCTTCGTGCGCGAGGATACTCCGCCGACCGCCTCGGTAATGGTCCGCATGGCCAAGGGCCGCCAGCTGGCGCAGAGCCAGGTCGCGGCGGTGGTCAATCTGGTCGCGGGTTCGGTTCCAGGCCTGTCGCCCGACGCGGTGCGGGTGATCGATCAGAACGGACGGCTGCTGTCGCAGGGCGGCGGCGCCGAATCCGACCGGTTCGAACTGCAACGCCGCTTCGAGGACAAGCTGCGTGCGCAGCTCGATCAGCTGCTTACCCCGATGCTGGGGCCGGGTCGTTTCACCAGCGAGATTCAGGTCGAGCTCGACATGGATCAGGTGACCTCGGCCAAGGAAAGCTATGACAAGGACGGCGTGTTACGCAGTGAGAGCGCGCAGCAATCGCAGCAGAGCGGCGCTGGCGGGACTGCCGGCGGTGTGCCGGGCGCGCTGTCCAACACGCCCCCGCCCGCCACCACGCTGCGCCCGGGCGCTCCGCAGGCCGCAGCGCCTGCGCCTGTTCCGACACCCGCCGCAACCAACGGCGAATCGAGCGCGACCCGCACCTTCGAACTGGGCCGCCAGGTCTCGGTCGCCAATGCAACCCCGGGCAAACTCAAGCGCCTGTCGGTCGCGGTCGCGCTCAGTCAGGAGGCGATGAAGAAGAGCAAGCCCGCCGATGTCGACCAGATCAAGGCACTGGTCGCCGCCGCCGTTGGCGCCGATCCGCAGCGCGGCGATCAGGTGACGGTGATGGTCCGCCCCTTCGAACCGGTCGAGGCCAATGCCCTGCCCTTTTACGAAGCCCCGTGGTTCGCCATGGTCGTGCGCAGCGCCGTGGCACTGATCGCGGTGCTGCTGGTGCTGCTGATGGGGGTCCGCCCGCTGATCAAGGCGCTGAAGCGCGAACGCGGCGGGGGTGATCCGGACAGCGGCAGCCAAGGCGCGGCCCCGGCGGCCAATCCCGCCACCGGTTCGGTCGACGCCGCGCTGCTGGGCCGTCAGGTCGGTCTGGCCCAGCGGATCGTCGAGGAAAAGCCCGATGACGCGCTGGTCGCGCTGCGCCAGATGCTGGGCACGTCTGCCGCCGAGGCGCAGCAGTGAGCGCGCCCGCTTTCCCGCTGGCCGATGCCGAACGCGCCGCCGTGATGGTGATGCTGCTGGAAGAGGAGCAGGCCGCTGCCGTTCTGTGCCAGCTTGGCCCCGACGAACTGCAGGTGCTGGGCGAAAAGATGGTCGCTCTGGGCGATATCGGGGCCGATCAGATCACCCAGGCAATCGCCGGTTTCGTCAATCATTCGCAGCAGCAGGGCATTTCCGCGCGCGGGCGCACCCAGCAGGTCCGCTCGCTGATGAACCGCGCGGTGGGCGAAGTGAAGGCCGACAGCCTGATGCAGCGGATCCTGCCGGCCGGCGAAGATACCGGCCCTGCGCTTGAACTGGCCCGCTGGCTGACCCCGCAGGCGCTGATCCCGTTGATCGCGGACGAACACCCTCAGGCGATCGCGGTGCTGCTGGTCCAGCTCGACGCCGAGGTCGCCGCCGAGGTGCTCCACGCCCTGCCCGCCGAAAACCAGACCCAGGTGGTCCACCGGATCGCCACGCTCGGCCCGGTTTCGGCCGAGGCGGTGACCATGCTCGAAGAGGTGATGGAACGCCGGATCGGCGCCCGCCACGGCAAGGCCGCATTGACCATGGGCGGCCCGCGCGAGGCCGCCGACATCATCAACAACGCCGGCAAGGCCGCCGAAAAGCGGATCATGCCCGAGATCAGCAAACTCGACAAAGCCCTGGCCCGGGCGATCGAGAACGAGATGTTCAAGTTCGAGCACCTGTTCGCGCTCGATGCCCAGGCGATGGGTGCGCTGCTGCGCGAAGTAGAGAGCGAAACGCTGATCGACGCGCTCAAGGGCACGCCCGAAGAGCAGCGCGACGTGTTCTTCCGCGCCATGTCGAGCCGCGCCGCCGATGGAGTGAAGGACGAGATCGCGGCGCGCGGCCGTCTCAAGATGGCCGAAGTTCTCGAGGCGCAGAAGGCCATCGTCACCGTCGCCCGGCGGCTCGCCGCCGACGGCGTGATCCAGTTCGGGGTCGGCGGCGGGGACGACGAATATGTCTAGCCTGCCCTTTGCTGAATTGGCCGCCGGCAGCGGCTTTGTCTGCGATCCGCGCTTTGCGGCAGCGACAGCGGTTCCGGCCGAGGAACCCGACGATCCGCTCGCTCGCGCTTGGCACGATGGCTACGCCGCCGGTTTCGCCGAGGCGGCGGCGACGGCGCGTATCGAAGCCGAAGCGGCTGACGCCGCCCGTGCGCGAATCGAAATCGCCCTCGCCCGGCTCGATGCCGATCACGCCGAGCAGCTGCGGCAAAAGCTGTTCATCACGGTCGAGGCGCTGTGTGAAACGGCGCTGGCCCCGCTGGCGCTGGACCGCGATGCATTGGTCGCGCGGGTTGCGCGGGCCGCCGCGATGCTGGCCCGCGCCGACGACGAACGGGTTCTGCGGCTCCATCCCGACGATCTCGCGCTGGTCAAATCACACCTCCCGCAAGGACTTGAGGTTCAGGGCGATCCGGCGCTGGAACGCGGCGCACTGCGGGTGGAGAGCAGCAATGGCGGGGTCGAGGACGGTCCGGCCCACTGGCGCCGGGCAATTGCCGAGGCGCTGGCGCAGTGCTGAACCTGTTCGATCCGCTGCTGTCCGACCTGGCCCAAACCCGGATCGATCTCGCGCCCGGCCGCTACGGCCTGCTGACCGCCTGCGACGGCGGCTTGCTGGAGGTTTCGGGGCTGGCTGCTCCGGTCGGCGCGCTGTGCAAGGTCGCCCACGGCAGCGGTCCGCCGCTGACCGCCGAAGTGATCGGCTTTCGCAACGGGCGGACCTTGATGATGCTGCTGGGCGATACCGTGATGCTGCGCCCCGGCGCACGGGTGCGGGCCGAAGGACGCCCCGGCCTGCTGCCGGTGGGCGAGACTTTCCTTGGCCGCGCGGTCGATGGCGAAGGACTGCCGATCGACGATCGCGGTCCGATCCATGCCCAGGCCGCCTGGCCGGCCGGGGGCCTGCGCACCGGCGCGCTCGATCGCAGTCCGGTGCGAACCTGTTTCGATACCGGGGTGCGCGCGCTCAACGCACTGACTACATTCGGGATCGGCCAGCGGATCGGGATCATGGCCGGATCGGGGGTCGGCAAATCGGTGCTGCTCGACATGATCGCCACCGGGGCCGAGGCCGAGGTGGTGGTGGTCGGCCTGATCGGCGAACGCGCCCGCGAAGTGTCCGATTTCGTCGAACGCCACATGGCCGGAGACAAGCGCGCGCGCACCGCCGTGGTCGCGGTGCCCGCCGATCACGCCCCCAACCTTCGCCTGCGCGGCGCCATGCTGGCGACCAGCCTGGCCGAGCATTTCCGCGCCCAGGGCCGCCAGGTGCTGCTGATCATGGACAGCCTGACCCGCGTCGCCCACGCCGCGCGTGAGATTGCGCTGCTGCTGGGCGAGCCGGGCGCCGCCCGCGGCTATCCCCCCTCGGCGCTGGCGAGCGTGACCAAGCTGGTCGAACGGGCCGGCAATTCGGCGGCCAGCGGCGGCTCGATCACCGGGCTCTACACGGTGCTGGCCGACGGCGACAACCAGGACGATCCGGTGGTCGATACCGCTCGCTCGATCCTCGACGGGCATGTCGTGCTGAGCCGCGATCTCGCCCAGCGCGGGCAGTATCCTGCGATCGACATCGCCGCCTCGCTCAGCCGGGTGATGGCCGATATCGTACCGCCGGAACACGCAGCGCTGGCCCGCGAATTCCGGGCCCTTTCCGCCAGTTACGAGGCCAACCGCGATCTGGTACTGATGGGGGCATACCGCGCAGGGGCCGATCCCCGGCTCGACCGGGCGATCGCCATGCACGAGGCGCTGGCCGGCTTCCTGAGCCAGCCCGCGCGCAGTGTCGTGCCGCTGGCGCGCAGCGTGGCCGAACTGACCGGATTGCTGGGCGATGGCGGCTGAGCGCGCCCGGCTGCACCGGCTGCAACGGCTGGAACGGGTCCGCGCAATCGCCCGGCATCAGGCCGCGCGCGAGGCGGCGCAGGCCGAAGGCACGCTGGCCCAGCTCGAAGCCCTGGCCGAACGCACCCGCCGGATGGCCGAAGAGTACCGCGGCCGCACCGCACAGACCGACGGGCTCGAACTGCGCCAGCTCGGCCAGTTCGTCAGCGGGCTGAGCGGGATCAGCACCACCACGCGCGGCGACGCGGCGCAGGCACGCGAACTGGCCGACCGCAAGCAGCAGGAACTGGCCTTGGCCGAACGCCGCCGCGCCGCGGTGGAGGACCGTGCCCGAGGCGAGCAGCGCACCCTGGACCAGCGCCGCGCGCCGCTGGCGCTGGACGGCCGCAGGCGACTTGGCACACCTCTTGAATAGATCCCCGTGTGCCTGCCGCACGAGGAGCCTGCCGATGACCCCGCTGACCGCCCTGCCCCTTCAGATCGGGACAATGCTGCCCATCGAAGCCGCTGGCGGCATCCGCTGCGAAGGCAGGGAAGTGGCGGATTTCAGCGCTCTTCTGGCGCTTCAGCCGGGCGGAACCGGCACCCTTCCGCAAAGTCTGACCGCAAGCGCCCCGGACGTGGATACGGCGCTGACCGATCCGTCCGATCCGGCAATCCTGCCGCTGCCCGGCAAAGTCTTGCCGTGCGTCTTGCCGCCCGTCTTGCCGAATGCCCTGCCCAAGTCCGCACCGCTCGGTGCACCCGATGCCGCCGAGTTCCCCGCAGCGACCGAGGCTCCTGTACCTGCGGCACCACCCCGAACGGCCGCGCTGACAGCTGTGGTTCTCCGGGCCGTGCGTACCGCCCGTGCTTCGGTGGCGGACGAACCAGCCATTGAAACCGCGGTTCCCGCACAAGCGGATCAAACCGCCGCC
>JABFRE010000026.1 GCA_013141325.1 Novosphingobium sp. | reverse complement strand
TGCAGGCCGATTTCAACTACCGCGAGCGCGGCATGGCGACGATGCTGTGGACCGCCGCGCTCGATCACCGCAGCGACGAGAACGCGATCGAAAGCCGGATCGGACTGGGGGCGGACGCGCACCGCTATGACGCGGGCACCGACCTTTGGGAGCGGGTGACTGCGGCCCACCGGGTGGAACCGCTGGCCTGCGTGCTGGTGGACGAGGCGCAGTTCCTTACCACCGGGCAGGTCTGGCAGCTGGCGCGGCTGGCCGATGAGGCGAATATTCCCGTGGTCTGCTATGGCCTGCGGACCGATTTTCAGGGCGAACTGTTTCCCGGATCGGCGGCGCTGCTGGGCATTGCCGATGCGCTGGTGGAGCTGAAGGGCGTTTGCCACTGCGGCCGCAAGGCGACAATGAACCTGCGGGTCGATGCCGACGGCGGCGCCGTCAGACAGGGCGCGCAGACCGAGATCGGCGGCAACGACCGCTATGTGGCGCTGTGCCGCAAGCATTTCACGGAGGCCCTTGGGCGATGAACGATACCGTCTATCAGGCCGCCGCGCTGATCGTGCCGATGGTCTTCGCGATCGTCTTTCACGAGGTTGCCCACGGCATGGTCGCGCGGATGCTCGGCGATCCGACTGCGGCGCAGTTGGGGCGGCTGAGCCTCAACCCGCTCAAGCACGTCGATCCGATCGGCACGGTGCTGCTGCCCGGCGCGCTCAAGCTGATGGGGCTGCCGGTGTTCGGCTGGGCCAAGCCGGTGCCGGTCGATTTCCGGCGGTTGAAGAACCCCAAGCGGGATATGGTGCTGGTGGCCGCAGCCGGGCCGGGGATGAACCTCGTGATGGCGGGTGTGGGGGCGGTAGCGTTGGGGTTGCTGGCGACGGCCGTGCCTTCACCGGTGGATCACACCGTGCCGCACTTCGCCGGACTCAGTCTGCTCTTTTTCATTCAGATCAACATCTTCCTGGCGCTGTTCAACCTGATTCCGATCCCCCCGTTCGATGGCTCGCACATCCTTGAAGGGCTGCTGCCCGACAGCGCGGCGCGGGCCTATGGTTCGCTGCGCAAATACGGGTTCCTGCTGGTGATCGGCCTGATCGTGGTGCTGCCGCAGCTGATCCCCGGGTTCAACCCGGTCGGTCGGCTGATCGGTGCGCCGGTTATGTGGATGACCGACCGCTATCTCGATCTGGCCAGGATGGTTGCCGGCGGCTGAGCCGATGCCCGACGGCTGGATCATCCTCGACAAACCGCTTGGCCTGGGCAGTACCCAGGCGGTGGCGGTGGTGAAGCGGGTTTGCCGCGAAGCGGGCTTGGGCAAGGTCAAGGTCGGCCACGGCGGCACGCTTGACCCGCTGGCCACCGGCGTGCTGCCGATCGCGCTGGGCGAGGCGACCAAGTTGTGCGGGCGGATGCTCGATGCCAGCAAGGTCTATGCCTTTACCGTGCAGTTCGGGGCCGAGACCGACTCGCTTGATCTGGAAGGCAAAGTGATCGCCGCCAGCGACGTGCGTCCGACGCTGGCCCAGGTCGAAGCGGCGTTGCCACGCTTTACCGGGCCAATCGAGCAGGTTCCGCCGGCCTATTCGGCGATCAAGGTCGATGGCGCGCGGGCCTATGACCGGGCGCGGGCTGGCGAAACGGTGGAGCTGAAAAGCCGGGCGGTGATCGTCCATTCGCTTGAATCCGCTCCGGGCGGGTCAGCGCGGGATCTGCGGGAAATCACCCTCATTGCCCACGTCTCCAAAGGCACCTACATCCGCAGCCTGGCCCGCGACCTGGCCCATGCGCTGGGAACCTTCGGTCATGTCACCATGCTGCGCCGCCTGCACGCCGGGCCGTTCGGTCTGGAACAGGCGATTTCACTGGACAAACTCAACGAAGTGGGTAAGGGCGCGCCACTTGAGAACGTACTCTTGCCGCTGGAGGCAGGGCTGGTCGATATCCCGGCTCTTGATCTCGGTCCGCAGCAGGCAAGGCTGGTCCAGCAGGGCCGGGTTCTAAGCGGACTGCCCCTGGACGATGGGCTATACTGGGCGCGAACGGGATCTGTTCCCCTCGCGCTGGTGGAGCTTTCGGGCGGAGACGCCCGGGTCGTCAGGGGGTTCAACCTTTCCGATGTCGCGGAGTAAGAACTATGTCGGTTACTGCCGAGAAAAAGACCGAAATCATCGAAGACAACGCCCGCGCCAAGGGTGACACCGGTTCGCCGGAAGTCCAGGTCGCGATCCTGACCAGCCGCATCAACACGCTGCAAGGTCACTTCAAGGATCACCACAAGGACAACCACTCGCGCCGGGGTCTGCTGATGATGGTCAACAAGCGTCGCAGCCTGCTTGACTACCTCAAGCGCAAGGATGTGGACCGCTACAACGCGCTCATCCAGAAGCTTGGTCTGCGCAAGTAATCACGCGGAGCGGCCCCCAGCGGGGCCGCTTTTGCTTTGGGGCTCCCGCACAATCCGGTGCGGGGCGCCAAGGGGCCGAAAGTGCCCCACACCGGACCGGGACGGAATCCCCGGCTGTAAACCCCGCGCGAAAGCAATCTGGGCAATAGGGCCTGCGGGGCGAAGGAAACGAAATGTTCGACACCAAAACCGTATCGATGGAGTGGGGCGGCAAGACCCTCACTCTGGAAACCGGCCGCATTGCCCGTCAGGC
>JABFRE010000180.1 GCA_013141325.1 Novosphingobium sp. | reverse complement strand
TATCCGTCATCTGTGTTCCCTTGGCCCGACCATGATCGCAACAGCGTTTGGCGCCGGCCCCTTGCGGCGCCAGCCCCTTCGTTGCTTCACAATGTCGGGATTGAGGGCGCAGATAGGCGGCTTTGCGGCCGAACGCAAGTGGGACTTTGCCTGCGCGATTGCAATTCCCGCAACTTGGCCTATATCCATAGCCGCTAACGTCGCCTGCGACGGAACTTTCGGCCTAACGCCTCTTCGTTCCCTTTCTCGCCACTATGCTCCTGCGGCCAGTTGCCGCGGGGTCACCTGATAGTTTCGTGAAAGGAACTCAATCATGCCTATCGGCACCGTCAAGTTTTTCAATGCCGCCAAGGGTTACGGTTTCATCGCTCCCGATGGCGGTGCACCGGACAACTTCGTCCACATCAGCGCCGTCGAGCGCGCCGGAATGGCCACGCTCGAAAAGGACCAGCGGATCAAGTACGAAGTCGAGACCGACAACCGCGGCAAGTCTTCGGCCGTGAACCTCGAATCGGCCTGAGGCGGTGGCCAAAGAGGATCTGCTGACCCTTGATGGCCAGATCGACGAAATACTGCCCGACGGGCGCTTCGGCGTCCTGCTCGAAAACGAACACCGGATCATCGCTTACACCGCCGGGAAAATGCGCAAGTTTCGCATCCGCTCGGTGGTGGGCGACCGGGTTCGGGTTGAGATGACCCCCTACGACCTGTCGAAGGGTCGCATCGTCTTCCGGGAAAAGGGTCCCGGCGGCGGCGCCCCCGGCGGTCCGCGTAGGGGGGCTCGGCGCTAGGCCCCATCATGGCGCAATCGCCCGCATACTATCTCCAGCAGGCCGAAGTCTGCGCCCAAGCCGCAGAAATCACTCCGCTGGAGAACCAGCGCGCCACGCTGCTGCGCTCACAGGCCGCTTGGCTGGCGCTCGCCGCGCGCGAATTGGCCGTCCAGGCCGCGCGGGCCGAGCGTCAACCGGCGGCGACAAAGGAACACGACGATGCATGACGACGCGATCCGCCCTTTCCTGATCAATCAGGACGCCGAGGGACACTTTCGCCTGACCGTGCGCGACGTGCGCTACAATTCGCAAGGGTACCCGATCGTGACCGGGGTGATGCAGGGCGAGTTCTTCAAGACCGCCGCCGCCGCCAAAACCTGGGCGCGCGACAATTTCAACGCCAAGGCCGGGCAGTACTCTAGCAAGTGAGGCCGCGACCCGCGCCGTCACGGCGCCGGTCAGCCGCCACCCTCGTTCAACCCGTGCTTCTTCATCGCGTGGCGCAGCTGATCGTAGCTTAGGCCCAGCGCCTTGGCGGTCTGGCGCTGGTTGTAGCGGTTGCGGGCCAGGTGGTGTTCCAGGATCGCGCGTTCGTGCGCATCGACCGCGCCGCGCAGATCATCGATCGTTTCGAAATCGGCCAGCGGTGACGCCCCGGTCGCCGGAGCCACGCGGGTGCCATCTTCCTGCGCCAGCCGCAGCGCGGTCGGTGCCGGCTTCCACGGGCTGTCGAACGGGTTGAACTGGATATAGCCGACCGGCGTGTCCCAATCATCCCAGCGGTAGACCGCGCGTTCCACCACATTGCGCAGTTCGCGCACGTTGCCCGGCCACGGATAGTCTTCCATCGCGCGCATCGCGCCTTCGGAAAAGCCGGGCCACTGTTCCCAGTGCAGCTCGGTTGCCATCCGGCGCCCGAAATGATCGGCGAGCACGCCGATGTCACCTTCGCGCACCCGCAGCGGCGGCAAGGTAATGACGTCGAAGCTCAGCCGGTCGAGCAGATCGGCGCGGAACCGGCCCTGCTCGGCCAGGCGCGGCAGATCCTCGTTGGTGGCGGCGACGATCCGGACATCGACCCGGATCGGCCGCGAGGATCCGATTCGCGTCACCTCGCCATATTCGACCGCGCGCAGCAGCCGTTCCTGCGCGCCCATCGACAGCGTGGCCAGTTCGTCGAGAAAAAGCGTCCCTTTGTCGGCTTCTTCGAACCGACCGGCCCGCGCTCTGGTAGCACCGGTGAAGGCACCCTGCTCATGACCGAACAATTCCGCCTCGATCAAGGTTTCCGGCAAGGCCGCGCAGTTCATCGTGACCAGCGGCTCGTCCCAGCGTTTCGACAGGCGGTGAAGACGTTCGGCGACCAGTTCCTTGCCCGTCCCGCGTTCGCCGATCACCAGCACCGGGCGGCGCATCGGCGCGGCGCGGCTGGTACGATCGACCGCATCGAGAAAGGCCTCGGACTGACCGATGAACTGAACGTCGCGATCCATACCCAAGATATAGCAAATTTTACCGATATTCCGCAACCGTCACCACATGTCGTTCGTCGATTTGCAGCAAAAGCCGCACAATTGCGCCTCCGGAGCGATTTGGCACGCGCCTTGCTGATAGGTGAACAAACACTCATTCCCGACGAGGAACACCATGTTCACCACCTTCTTTTCCCCCACTGCCTCGAAGCTGGACAAGGCGATTGCCCTTTCGGTTGCTGCCATGCTGGCCCTGAACGTTTTCGTCCTGGCCCAGCAGATGCAGGACGCGCCGCTCATCGCCGCCAGCCCGGTCGCCCAGTCGACCGGCCAGGTTTGAGGGCCCGCACGATGATCAATGAAACCCGTCCTCCCTTCGACGAAGACAACCCCCTTGGGCCGGAAC
>JABFRE010000264.1 GCA_013141325.1 Novosphingobium sp. | reverse complement strand
CGGGTGGAGAGCGTCAGCACGAAGCCGCGCTTGCCCTCGGCATCGACGGTCTGCCCGCAGAGCCGCCCCGGCATCTGCCGCATGAACTTTTCGCGGCAGCCGAACAGGCCAAGGTAAGGCCCGCCGAACTGCAACCCGACGCCCAGCGCCTGTCCCTCGCCCACCACGATGTCCGCGCCCAGATGGCCAGGTGCCTCGAGCAGGCCCAGCGCCACCGGCTCGGTCACCACCGCTACCAGCAGCGCGCCTGCCGCATGGGCGGCCCCGGCAATCGCGGCCAGATCGGTCACCCGGCCCAGAATGTCCGGGTACTGGACCACCACGCAGCTGGTTTCGGCATCGATCCCGGCGATCACTCCGGCGGTGTCGGGCTCGCCCTCCAGCTTGGGGGTCTTGTAGTCGATCGTGTCGCCGGTGAACTTGGCCATGGTCTGGGCCGTGGCGACATAGTGCGGGTGCAGCCCGCGGCACAGCACCGCCTTGGTCCGCCTGGTGATCCGCCCGGCCATGGCAATCGCTTCCCAGCACGCGGTCGAGCCATCGTACATCGAGGCATTGGCCACATCGACCCCGAACAGCCGCGCCACCTGGGTCTGGAACTCGAACAGCACCTGCAAGGTGCCCTGGGCGATTTCCGGCTGGTAGGGCGTATAGGCGGTGAGGAATTCACCGCGCTGGATCAGGTGATCGACGCTAGCCGGAATGTGGTGGCGATAGGCCCCCGCCCCCAGAAAGAACGGCGCCTGCCCGGCGCTGAGGTTCTGCGCCGCCAGCGCCCCCATATGGCGCTCCACCGCCATTTCGCTGGCGTGGAGCGGAAGGCCCGCGATCGGCCCCGACAGGCGCGCGGCGGCGGGAACGTCAACGAACAGATCGTCAACCGAAGCCGCACCGATAACGCCCAGCATTTCGCCGCGGTCAGCGGGGGTCAGGGGGAGGTAGCGCACGAAGTTCTCCAATTGCCAATGCACCCACGGCCGCTCAGCACGAGCGGGTTTGGGATCATTCCGATCTCACAGGTTCACAGCCCCGCCACGAACGCGTCGTAGGCGGCCTTGTCCATCAGCCCGCCCAACTCTTCGGCATCGCTCAGCGTCACGCGGAACAGCCAGCCGCCGGTTTCGGGCTGGGTGTTGACCAGCTCGGGCTCGCCCTCCAAGGCGGCGTTGGCTTCGCTGACCGTGCCCGAGACCGGCGCATAGACGTCGCTGGCGGCCTTGACGCTGTCAACCACGCAGGGCGCGTCGCCCTTCTTCACGGCGGTGCCGGCGGCGGGCAGATCGACATAAGTGATGTCACCCAGTTGGCCCTGGGCATAGTCGGTGATGCCGACGGTGCCGGTATCGCCGTCAACGTCGATCCATTCGTGGTCTTCGGTAAAGTATCGGGTCATCGTCGGTTCCTCAGCGGTGATAGCGGTGGGGGACAAAGGGCATGGGCACAACACGGGCAGGCAGACGCTTGCCGCGCACGTCGATTTCGAGAGCGGTGTGCTCGCCCGTGACATAGGCGGCGGCGATCGGGCGTTCGAGGCTGGGAGAGAAACCACCCGAGGTTACCACGCCAACCTGCTTGTTCTCCGCGAAAACAGGTGCACCTTCGCGCGCGGCCTGGCGCCCATCGAGCGCGAGGCCGATCCATTTGCGCGGCGTGCCTTCGGCGATCTCGCGGCATATCCGCTCGGCACCGGGAAAGCCGCCTTCGCTGCGGCGGCGCTTGTTGATGCCGAACACCAGACCGGCTTCAATCGGCGACGTTTCAGGAGACAAATCGTGCCCATAGAGCGGCAGGCCAGCTTCGAGCCGCAAGGAATCGCGCGCGCCCAGACCGATTGGCTTCACCTCAGGCTCGCCGCACAGCAGTGCAGCCACATGCGCAGCGTGTTCAGCCGGAATCGAGATCTCGAACCCGTCCTCGCCGGTATAGCCCGAGCGGCTGATCGCGGCGGGCACCCCGCACAACTCAAAATGGCCGAAACGCATGAAGGTCAGCGACGAGAGCGGATAGTCTCCAGTCACATGCCGGTCGAGCGCGGCAAAGGCTTCGGGACCCTGCAGCGCCAGCAGCGCCCGCTCCTCCAGATGGTTCAGCGTGATTTCGTCGGGCAGATGTTCGCGCAGATGGGCGATGTCGTCCCATTTGGTCGCGCCGTTGACGACCAGGTAGAGGTCGTTCGGCCAACGCGAGACCATCAGATCGTCAAGCACCCCGCCCTGTTCGTCGAGCAGCAGCGAGTAACGCTGATGGCCCAATTTCAGGGTTGAAAGGTCGATCGGCAGAACCGCCTCGACCGCAGCGTCCAGCCCTTCGCCAGAAAGCAAAAGTTGCCCCATGTGGCTGACATCGAACAATCCGGCATGCTGACGGGTCCACAGGTGCTCGGCCAGAATCCCCTCGTACTGGACCGGCATCCAGTATCCCGCAAACTCCACCATCCGGCCGCCGCGCGCGCGGTGCCAGGCATCTAGCGGCAGGATAAGGGTTTCCAGCGCTTCGGCGCCATCGTCATCGGGAAGGTCGGTATCGGACACAGGGCAAGGCTCCGCACAGCAGGAAAAACCGTCTGTGCCCCCTCTGTCACGGAAACCTGAGAGCTTTCCCCGGCCGGATCCGGCCGGGTTACCCCTTCGGCGGCCCCTCCCGAAGGAGCGACTCTTTCCAGAGCATCGCTATCGACCCACGCGGTCCGTTGGCCTGAGAGATTCCGGGGCGGTTGCTCCTTCGGCGCCCGGTGACGAATCACCGGAACTCTCCCGCGCGATCAGCGACACCGGGGCGATGGATGGATGGGGCTGTGGAGTCAATGGGAAGCTGCCAATCCTCCCCCAAAGGAGAAGGATCAATCCCCCTTGCGCGCGGCCCTCAGTATCGCGTCATGCTCGAATACGAAACGCCCTGCGGCCCTTTCGCGGGTCAGCCCGACGATGGCCCGCGCGACCACCTCGGCCTTGATCGAGCGGTACTTGCGGTATCCGCCGTGCAGCAGCAAGTCGGTGAGCGGACTTGCGATCATTCCCAGCCGCTCCCCGACCCGCCGGTCGCCGCCGCGCGGGCCGCGCAGCAGGCCGGGACGGATCACGTCGAGCCGGGTCAGCCCCAACTTGCCCAGCGCCTGTTCCACCTCACCCTTGACCCTGAGGTAGAAGTTTTTGGCGGCCAGGCTGGCGCCCACGGACGAGATGACGATCACCTGGCGGATACCCGCATCCTTGGCCGCCCGCGCACAGGCCAGCACCAGATCGTGATCCACCGCGCGGAACGCAGCTTCGTCCTTCCCCGCCTTTTTCCAAGTGGTGCCCAGCGCGCAGACCAGCACGTCGGCATTGGCGGCGGCGATGGCATCGGCCCAGCCCGACGGTTCGGCGATCAGCATTTCCATACGGGCGCCGACGGGCAGCGGTGCCTCGCGCCGGGCGATGCCGACGATCCGGACATCGCTGCGGCCCACGGCAAGGCGGATCAGGCTCATCCCGATCAGTCCGGTGGCTCCGACCACGGCGATGCGCACAGGCTTAGACATTGCTCAGCCCTTCCGGCGTGCGGCCATAGATCCGGGTATACTCGGAAATGGCATAGCGGTCGGTCATGCCGGCGATATAGTCCGCGATGTGGCGGCTGGCCTGCGGTTCGTCTTCGGGCAGGCAGCATTCCCAGCTTTCAGCCATCAGTTCGGGCTGCTGCGAATAGGCGGCAAACAGCGATGCCGTAACCGCCCGGGCGCGCTCAGCGGTCTGGAGCTGCTGCGGGTGGTGATAGAGCTTGTCGTACATGAAGCGCTTCAGCGTCCGTTCTTCGTCGGCCAGGGCCGGTGAGAAGGCGGCGGTTGCCCGGTCTGCGCAGCGCACATCGGCCGCCGATTCCATGCCGCGCCCCCGCATTGCCGTTTCACCGATCAGATCGTTGACCATCAGTCCGATCTGGCTGCGCACCAGTTCGCGCAGCTTGCGGTTTTGCGGCGCGCCGGGGAACTTGCGCTCGATCGCGTGCCACTGATCGGCGATGAAATCGAGTTCAAGCAGCTCGTCGAGATCGAGGAAACCGGCGCGCAGCCCGTCGTCGATATCGTGGTTGTCATAGGCGATATCATCGGCCAGCGCGGCCACTTGTGCCTCCAGACTGGGCCAGCGCGCCAGATCGAGCGGAAAGGCGGCGTCAAGCTCTGCCAAGGCCCACGGCACCATGCCCAGCGGCCCGTTGTGCTTGGCCAGACCTTCGAGCAGTTCCCACGTCAGGTTCAGCCCGTCATGCTCGATATAGGGGCTGTCGAGCCGCATCAGCGTGCGCAGGGTATGGGCGTTGTGATCGAAGCCGCCGCTCTTCACCAGGGCATTGTCCAGTGCTTCTTCCCCGGCATGGCCGAACGGCGGGTGGCCGATATCGTGGGCCAGACACAGCGCCTCGGTCAGGTCCTCATCCAGCCCCAGAGTACGGGCGATCACCCGGCCGATCTGCGCGACTTCCAGGCTGTGGGTCAGGCGAACCCGGTAGTGATCGCCATCGGGGGCGACGAACACCTGGGTCTTGTGGCGCAGCCGGCGGAACGCGATCGAATGGACGATCCGGTCGCGGTCGCGCTGGTATTCGCTGCGCGGCGCGCGGGCGATCGACCCTTCGATCGGAAATTCGCGGCCCCGGCTCTTTGCAGGATCGGAGGCGTAGGGAGCGGGCGCGTTCACCCCTCGCCCATGATCCAGTCGACCGCGGCCTCGGCATGGATCCGGGTGCAATCGTAGATCGGCAGGACGTTGGCATCGACATCGACGACCATTTCCAGCTCGGTGCAGCCCAGCACCACCGCCTGGGCGCCGTCCTGCTCCAGGTTGGTCAGGATGGTCTTCAGTTCGCGTTCGGCCTGGCGGCTGGCCTTGCCCTGCAGCAGTTCGTCGTAGATGATCCGGTCGAGCGTTTCGACGAAGCCCATTTCCGGGGGCAACAGCTCAATATCGCGCTGGATCAGCTTCTGACGGTAGAAGCTTTCCAGCATGACGTTGCGGGTGCCCAGCAGCGCGGCCTTTTTCACCCCATCGGCCGCCATCCGCGCCGCGACACATTCAGCGATGTGGATCACCGGGACCGTGACGGCTGCGGCTACAGAATCGTAGACCTTGTGCATCGAATTGGCGCCGATCAGCAGGGCGGTCGCTCCAGCCTTTTCCAGCCGCTTGGCGCTGCCTTCCAGCACTTTGGCCGCACGCTGCCACTCTGCGGCGCTCGACAGCCGCGAGAGCGAGGCATTGTCCAGGCTTTCGATCAACAGCGGCGCGCTGGCCGGAAAGCCGGCGCGGCTTTGCACCAGACGGTTGATGTGCTCGTAATAGGTACGGGTCGACAGCCAGGACATGCCGCCGATCAGGCCAAATTTGCGCAACGCGTGAACTCCCCGGGATATCCCCTGTTTGTCCAGCCCTTAACCGCGCGCGCCCGGCGCGTCCAGATCGGCCCGGCTCGGCTGGGCAATCGGTTCAAGCCATTTGGTGAAATCGGCCAGGCTGCGCTCGGGCACTTCCTCCATCGGCAGGTGGCCGATCCCGGGATAGATCACCAACCGCGCGCCGGGGACGGTCTGGCCCAGAAACCGCCCCGCCGAGACCGGGATCAACGCGTCACGCTCGCCCCATAGAACCAGCACCGGCATGCGCAGCGCGGCCAGCTGTTGCGCGGTGTGGGCGGGGCGCGGCAAGGCTATCTTGGTCATCATCGCGGCGCGGTTGCCGGGATAGCGCAGCATTTCCCAATAACGGTCGATCATCGCATTGCTCACAGCAGCCTGGTTGGCCAGCGTCTGGTGCACGCTTTTGGCAATCAAAGCCCGCGGAGTGATCCGCTCTGCCAGCCAGCTGATCCCCGGCGTCGCCGCCAGCGTGAATCCGATGTTGCCCTTGGCCGTGTCCGTTACCGGCACGCCGCCAGGGTCCAGCACGGCCAGACCTTGGACCCGGTCGCCGTGCTTGATTGCATAGGCCAGTGCCAGATCGCCGCCCATCGAACTGCCGACCAGAACGAAGCGTTTGAGCGCCAGCCGGTCGACCAGTTCTTCCAGTCGGGCGAGCTGCGCGTCGCGCGAATAGTCGCCGCGCGGATCGGTGCCGGTCAGGCCGTGGCCGATCTGGTCATAGCTGACCACGCGGTACTGCTGCGTCAGCGGAACGGCCCAGCGGTCCCACAGGTGCGTATCCGCACTAAGCCCGTGGAGCAGCACGATCACCGGCCCATCGCGCGGCCCTTCATCGCGCAGGTGCAGCGTCAGCCCGTCTGCCATGGCAATGTATTGCGACTGCGGGGTGCCGTATTTCGCTTTCATCGCCGTCGGATCGGTATCCGGCGTACGCAGCACGGCAAAGGCCAGACCCAGCACCAGCGCCAGCCCGGCTAGCCATTTCAACAGACGCTTCATCGTTTCATCCCCGCAATCCAGCGTTCGACCATGGCGTTGCCATCGCGGTCAAGGCTGGCCCGGCCCAGTTCCGGCATCGAAATTCCGCCCTCCAGACTGCCCATCCGGTAGAACAGGATCGAATGGCCGGGATCGCCCGGAACGATATCGTAGTCCAGCTTGCCCGAGCCGCGTCCGGCCGCGACCGGGCGCTTCATCACCCCCAGCTTGATCGGATCGCTCTCCTCCCAACCCAGATAGAGCCCCGAATTGGAAGCTGCTCCGTTCGGCTTGTGGCAATGGGCGCAGTTGACATCGAGATAGCCCCGCGCCGCATCGGCGAGCGGGACCTTGGCCCGGTCCTCCCACAGAGGAATTCGGCGCGCCACGGCGGGAACGGCATCGAGTTTGCCCGCCTTGGCCAGATCGACCAGCCACCGCGCCGACAGGTTGCGCGCCTTGGGGCCGATCGGCACGACTTCGGCTCCGGCCGCGTGGCATTCCTTGCACTGGTTCTTGTTGGGGATGGCATAGGAAATTGCCTCACCCGCCGGATTGACCAGCGGCAACCGCGCGCCTGCCAGCACCAGTTTCGCCTCGGTCTGCTCCTCGTTCCACTGATAGGGCAGCGCCAGCCAGCCGCCCGTCCGGTGCAGCAGCACGCGGGTTTCGATCAGTTTGCCGCCGAACTTGAACGTCTTGATCAGCGCGGAACCGACCGGCAGGTCAAGCAGCCCTTCGCCCTGCGCGCGGACCTTCTGCCCCGCAGGGATATAGGCAAAACGCAGCTTCTCGGCCCCGTCCGACCACAGCGGTGTGTTGAGCCGGTAGGGGATCACTCCGGGCGCTGGCACCTGCTTCGCCCCGTCGGCAAAGAAGCCGAAGGCGGACAGCTTGGCAGGGAAACTGCCTGCCATGATCTCGGCATCGCTGACCGGCACGGCGGCGGGCGGGGCGGCCGCAGTGATCACCGCGCCGGCAATCAGCAAGGCCGCCGCCAGCAGCCTCATGGCCGGGCGCGCAGGTTGAGCGCTGCGGGGGCGCCGGATGGGCTGGGCATGGCCGCGACGACCGCAGCGCTGCGGATCAGGTCCGGACGCGCCGCAGCCATGCCTGCGCTGGGCCCAGGCAAACCAAGCGAGAGCACCGGCCCACCCTCGGTCAGATCGGGCATCGAATGGCTGGTGGGCGTTGCCACCCCGTCCCAGATCACCGGCGGCAGCGGCTTGCCGAACGCCGCAGCAAGCTCAGCTCCGCCCGGAAACTGCGGATCGTCGCCCCCGCCGATAATCCGGTTGGCGCCGATCGTCACGTTGCGGGGCAGCGGATTGTAGGTCTTGTCCTCGTAAGGTTTGGGATAGGCCACCACCAGGATCTGCACGCTGGGATTGTCCACCAGCGCATTGCCGCGAATACCCACCCCGTCGTTGGCCATTACCATCACCCCGGTCCCGCGCGGAACCGAGGCGACGATATTGCCCTTGGGCGCGAAATTGGGGGTGTCGTTGCCGACTATCAGATTGTTTTCGATCAGGGTATTGCCCCCGCCCATCACCGGCAGGTTGGGCAGATCGAACACCAGGATGCCCCCGGTGTTGCGGGTCACCAGATTGCCGGTGACCAGCGCATCGCGGCTGTTTTCGATCTCGATCCCGGCAACGCTCTGCTCGACGTAGTTGTAGCGCACGGTGATCGCCTTGGACTGGCCGACATAGATGCCGGCATCGGACGCGCCGGAAACCTTGCAGCCATCGACCAGCACCCCGGTGCTCGAGACCGGATAGAGCCCGTAGGCGCCGTTGGTTTCCTTCGGCCCGCCGGTCCAGGTCACCCGCAGGCGGTAGTAGACGATGTTGTTCGCGCCCTTGGACTTGATCCCGTCGCCCTTGGTGTTTTCAACCGCGAAATCGCGCAGCGTGACGTCGTGCGCGGTGACCAGCAGCCCCTCGCCCGCGCCCTTCTGGCCGCTGAAATCAAGCACGGTGGCGTCCATTCCCGCGCCGCGCACGGTCACGCCCCGGACATCGAGCGACAGCCCGTCGCTCAGCACGAAGCGCCCCGCGCCCAGCTGGACGACATCGCCCGGCTCGGCAACGATCAGCGCCTCCTGCAGGCGCGCTTGCGCGCCGTCACCGGCGGGAACATCCAACGTCTTGGCATGGGCGGAAGCAGCCAGGGCAAGGGCCGAGACGGCGGCGATCAGCGGTGCGGTTATCCTCATGGCAGCGATGATGAAGCGATGCGAAGGGAAGTCAACACCGTCGTCCGCAGCTTGACCCAGGACGACGAACCTACTTCTTCTCCGCCGCGAAACCGCTCGCGCACAGCGCGGCCGAGCTGGCGGTGACCTTCACCGCTTCGGCATCGCCGACCCGGCGCACCGCAGAGACATAGTCCCACAGCGACTTCTTTTCGCCCTTGAGCTGTTTGAGCTTTTGGAGCTGCACCAGCGACAGCCGGTCGGTCATCCGTTCCGCCATGCAGGCCGAATTGGCTTCGGACAGCCCGGCATCGACCATCGCACTCTTTACCTGCCCATAGGCCAGCTTGCTGGGCGAACAGGCGGCCAACAACGCAATGACGGCAATAGCTGGCTGAACGCGTTTCATGGGTAGCCCCAATTGATTTCAATGCCGCCGTTAAGCCCATGTAGCTTAACCCGCAATGATCGCACCGACCTTGCTTCGCCACAAAACCTGACTAGGCTCCAGCGCCATGCAGGATCCACCCAAACAGAAATATCGGGTAGTTCAGCGTCACGGCCGCCTGGCTGTTGAACCAGATGCAGCGGGCAAACCACGCCTCCTGCCCCGGCTGTCCATCCCGCTAATCCGCTTCCCCACCGAACTGGTCTGGAAAGGCGGACGCGACCTGTTCGCATGGAAGTGCAATCCCGAGCTGGACACCCACGGAAACGCAATCGTGTTTGCCGGCGATCTGAAGGACCTGATCGAGCTCGATGCAAGATCGGGCGATCAGTATTATGTCACCGAACGCCAGCAAGCGCTGTTTGGTTACCTGCTCTACGGTAGCTGGGTGCTGATACCGTTGGGGGTGTTTGGGCTGATGTTCGTCCGGATGTTCAGCCTTCCGCTGGTTGTCCTGCTGTTGGTCTTGGCCGCATTGATTGCCGGCTATATCTACACACTGTGGGCCGAGGTTCAGGCGATCCACGGCCAGCGATACTTTCCGGAGGACTGGCCAACGTCAGACGAAGGACCGGTTGAGATCAAATCGCTAGCCTAGTGCGCCAGTGCCTTGACGATATCCTCGACCATCTTCTTGGCATCGGCCAGCAGCATCATGGTCTGGTCCATGTAGAACACGTCGTTATCGACGCCCGAATAGCCGGTTCCGCCCATGCTGCGCTTGATGAACATGACGGTCTTGGCCTTGTCGACATCGAACACCGGCATGCCATAGATCGGTGATGACTTGTCCGACTTGGCCGCCGGGTTGACCACGTCGTTGGCGCCGATGATGAAGGCAACGTCGCACTGGGCAAAGTCGCTCTGGATGTCTTCCAGCTCAAAGACTTCGTCATAGGGGACATTGGCTTCGGCCAGCAGCACGTTCATGTGGCCCGGCATGCGCCCGGCCACCGGGTGGATGGCGTACTTCACGTTGACGCCTTCCTTCTTGAGCACATCGCCCATTTCGCGCAGCGCGTGCTGGGCCTGGGCCACCGCCATGCCGTAACCGGGGATGATGATGACGTTTTCCGCTTCCTTCAGCAGGAACGCGGCGTCATCGGCACTGCCGCGCTTCCACGGGCGCTGCTCTTTCGCCTCGCCACCACCGGCTTCGGCCGCTGCACCGAACCCGCCGGCAATCACCGACAGGAAGCTGCGGCTCATCGCCTTGCACATGATGTAGGACAGGATCGCGCCCGAGCTGCCCACCAAAGCCCCGGTGATGATCATCGCCGTGTTGTGCAACGTAAAGCCCATCGCCGCCGCCGCCCAGCCCGAGTACGAGTTGAGCATCGAGACCACCACCGGCATGTCCGCGCCCCCAATGGGGATGATCAGGAGGAAGCCGATCAGGAAGGCCAGCGCCGTTACCGTCGCGATCACCCACAGGCTCTGGTCGGTCATGAAATAACCGGTCAGCCCAAGAATCGCGACCAGCGTAACCAGGTTGATCACATGGCGGCCCGGCAGCAGGATCGGCTTGCCGCTCATCTTGCCCGCCAGCTTGAGGAAGGCGATGATCGAGCCCGAGAAGGTGATCGCACCGATCGCAATGCCGAGGCCCATTTCGAGGCGGCTTTGCGGCTCGATCAGGCCCTCTGCTCCGGTGATGCCGAACGCTCCGGGATTGAGATAGGCCGCCCAGCCGACCAGCACCGCCGCCATGCCCACCAGCGAGTGAAACGCCGCAACCAGCTGCGGCATGTCGGTCATCTGGATCCGCTTGGCCGTGAACCAGCCAATCGCACCGCCGATGGCCAATGCCCCCAGGATTTCCGGCAGGCTTGCCAGCTGGTGCGTCACCAGCGTGGTCACCACCGCGATCAGCATGCCCAGCATGCCGAAGCGGTTGCCGGTACGGCTGGTGGCGGGCGAAGACAATCCGCGCAATGCCAGGATGAACAGGACACCCGAGGCCAGATAGGCAAGCGAGGCCCAGGAGGGAGTGACGGCGTGCTCCATCACTTCTTCTCCTTCTTCTTGTACATCGCCAGCATTCGCGCGGTTACCGCGAAGCCGCCGAAGATATTGACGCTGGCCAGCACCACCGCCAGCAGCCCCAGCCACTTCGAAGAGGCACTACCCGCCGCCGCCGCCGCGATCAGCGCGCCGACCACGATCACGCTGGAGATCGCATTGGTTACCGCCATCAACGGCGTGTGCAGCGCCGGCGTGACGCTCCACACGACGTAATAGCCCACGAAGCAGGCCATCACGAAGATCGAGAGGATTGAGATGAAGTCCATGTCTTACGCCCCCAGCAGCCTCTGGTTGACGACCTTCCCGCCCTGGGTCAGCCGCACCGCATTGCCGATTTCCTCGTCGAGCACCGGCCGCCCCGCGTCCTTGTCCCAGAACGCGGAGAGGAAGTTGTAGAGGTTGCGGGCGAACAGCGCCGAGGCATCTGCCGCCAGGTGGGTCGCGGTGTTGGAAAAGCCGATGATCTTTACCCCGTGCTTTTCCACAACTACGTCCGGTTTCGATCCTTCGACGTTCCCGCCCTGGGCCACGGCCAGATCGAAAATCACGCTGCCGGGCTTCATGCTGGCGATCTGCGCGTCCGAGATCAGCCGCGGGGCGGCGCGACCCGGGATCAGCGCGGTGGTGATGACAATATCTTGCTTGGCGATGTGGCTGGAGACCAGTTCGGCCTGGGCCTTCTGGTATTCCTCGCTCATTTCGGTGGCATAGCCGCCCGCGCCTTCGCCCTCGATCCCGGCCACGCTTTCGACGAAGATCGGCTTGGCGCCCAGACTGAGGATCTGTTCCTTGGTGGCGGAGCGCACGTCGGTGGCGCTGACCTGCGCGCCCAGACGCCGCGCAGTGGCGATGGCCTGCAATCCGGCAACGCCGACGCCCATCACAAAGCACTTGGCGGCGCTGACGGTTCCCGCCGCGGTCATCATCATCGGGAAGGCGCGGCCGTAGGTGTTGGCCGCTTCCAGCACCGCCTTGTAGCCGGCCAGGTTCGATTGGCTGGAGAGGATGTCCATCGATTGCGCGCGGGTGATCCGCGGCATGAATTCCATTGCCAAGGCCTCAAGCCCGGCCGTTGCGTAGGCATCGATCCGGGCGCGCTGGCCAAAGGGATCGAGCCCGGCAACTACCCAGGCCCCTGCTTTCGCCCCTTTCAGCAATTTGGGATCGGGACCCTGAACGCCCAGCACGATCTCCGCATCCTTGACCGCTCCGTCGGCGTGGACGATCTCGGCCCCGGCAGCGGCGAATTCGGCATCGGCAATCGCCGCACCCAGCCCCGCTCCCTTCTCGACCGCGACAGTCGCGCCAAGGGCGATGAATTTCTTGACCGTCTCAGGGCTGGCCGCAACCCGGCTTTCCCCCTCGGCGCGTTCTTTCAGAACCGCGATGCGCATCCCTTGCGGCCGCTCAGGCGATCATGAAGACGACGAAGGCGGTGATCAGCACGGTGACGATGATCCCCCACTTCACGAGGCCGATGAATCCCGAGTAGGTCGACTGGTGTGCCTTCAGATCGTTGCCGGTGGCCATGGTATATTCCCCAGTTTCGTGCCGAAAACGGCGTCGGGCTTCGCTCTATCGGCGGATTGCCTGCTACTCAAGACCTGCGGCAACTTAATTCCGCACCAATTTGCAGCCTTAATCGGCTCTTTACCCGCCTGCGCTATGCCGCCCTTCGAGATCAGGGGGCCTACGGCAAGACAATGGCGGACTTCGAGCAACGGACACTGTTGCTGATCGACGATGAACCGGCGCAAAGTCGGCTGATCACCGCGCTTGCCGGGCGCGAAGGCTGGCGCACGCTGGTGGTCCGCGATTCCGAAACCGCCATCGCCACCCTGGGCACCCGTCAGGGCATGCAGCTCCACGCGATCGTGCTCGACCAATGGGTGCCTGGCGACGATGCCTGCGAACTGATCGCCGAGCTCAAGGCCCGCCGCCCCGCCCTGCCGATCCTGATGCTGACCACCAGTGCCTCGCCGCTGCTGGCGGTGGAGGCGATGCGAGCCGGTGCGACCGACTATCTGATCAAGCCGGTTGCACCCGACCGGCTGATGCTGGCGCTACGCATGGCCACCACCCGCGAGGCCCCGCGCGACGAGCTGCAGCCGATGACCGAGAAGATGACGGCGGCCGCCGACTTCGACGCGATGATCGGTGCGGCTCCCACCTTCCGTGCTGCGCTGGCCGTGGCGGCCAAGGCCGCGCGCAACCACAACCCGGTATTGATTGAGGGCGAAAACGGGACCGGCAAGGAAATGCTGATCCGCGCAATGCAGGCTGCGAGCCCGCGCGCGAAGCT
>JABFRE010000250.1 GCA_013141325.1 Novosphingobium sp. | reverse complement strand
CGTTGGGGTCCATCTTGTCGGAAATGAGTACGCGGGGTTTGGTCATGATTTTTCCAGTTCGTCGTCCCCGGCTTGACCGGGGACCGTTGGCCTCCGGATGCTGGGGTGGATTGGTGAGACCACCGGCCCCCGCGTTCGCGGGGACGACGGATCAGGCGGATTTGACGCTTGCGTAAGCCCAGTCGAGCCACGGCCCGAGCGCTTCGACATCGGTGGTATCGACCGTGGCGCCGCACCAGATGCGCAGGCCCGGCGGGGCATCGCGGTAACCCGCGATGTCATAGGCCGCACCTTCCTTTTCGAGAAGGCCGGTCATCGTCTTGATGAAGTCCGCATCGGCCCCTTCAACCGAGAGGCAGACCGACGTCTTCGAGCGCGTGGCGGGATCGGCGGCAAGGTTGCGGAGCCAGCTGCGCTCGCGCACAATGTTTTCCAGCGCTTCGGCGTTGGCGGTGCAGCGGGCCTTGAGCCCTTCGAAGCCCCCGACCGACTTGGCCCATTCCAGCGCGAAGATCGCATCTTCGACCGCCAGCATCGAGGGCGTGTTGATCGTCTCACCCTTGAAAACGCCTTCGGCCAGCTTGCCTTTCGAGGTCAGCCGGAACACCTTGGGCAGCGGCCATGCAGGTGTGTAGCTCTCCAGCCGTTCCACCGCGCGCGGACCCAGGATCAGCACGCCGTGGCCGCCCTCGCCGCCCAGCACCTTCTGCCACGAGAAGGTGGCAACGTCGATCTTGTCCCACGGGATGTCGTAGGCGAAGACCGCGCTGGTTGCGTCGGCAAAGGTCAGCCCTTCGCGGGTATCCGGAATCCAGTCGCCATCGGGCACACGCACGCCGCTGGTGGTGCCGTTCCAGGTGAACAGCACGTCATCGGCAAAATCGACCTGTGAAAGATCGGGCAGCTGGCCGTAATCGGCGCGGTGCACCGTGGGGTTGAGGTTGAGCTGCTTGACCGCGTCGGTCACCCAGCCTTCGCCGAAGCTTTCCCACGACAACATCGAAACGCCGCGTGCACCAAGCATCGTCCACATCGCCATTTCGAAGGCGCCGGTATCGCTGCCGGGGACAATGCCGATGCGGTGCGTATCGGGCAGCTGGAGCACTTCGCGCATCAGATCGATGCACAGCGCCAGACGCGACTTGCCGATCTTGGCGCGGTGCGAGCGGCCAAGGCTTGTCGTTGCCAGCTTGTCTGGGGAATAGCCCGGCGGCTTGGCGCAGGGACCGGAAGAAAAGAACGGGCGCGCGGGTTTGCGCGTCGGCAGATATACAGTCATGTAGTCTCTCCTTGCAGAGAGCACGCGCGGCGTTGGGACCGCGTGGCCCGGAGCCGCACCTAGTCTCCGCCCGCCGCCTGTCAAGCGAATGCTGCGATGCGGCGCACGGTTCGTCGCAAGAGTTAGCAATTGTTAACCAAATTTCCCTTACGCATTTACCCGTGCGCAAACTGCTTGCCCTGATGCCCGCCGTGGCCCTGCTTGCTGGCTGCAACGTGTTGCCGCAGGCTGCGGGCCAGCAGCGCGCCACGGTCCAGCGATCGACCAGCGTCATCACCGCGCGCCCGGAAACCCGCCAATGCCTGGCAACGCTCAGTGCGACCCAGGCCAATTTCACGCCCCTGCCCGACCAGTACTATGGCGCGGGCTGTTCGACGCTGGGCACAGTTCGCCTGGCCAGCCTGCGCAGCGATGAGGCCAGTCTGGGCTTGTCCAACCTGGGTCCGGTTACCTGCCCGCTGGCCAGCACCTTCGCCAGCTGGGCACGCTTCGGGGTTGACCGGGCGGCGCAGCAGATCCTGGGCAGCGCGCTGGTGCGGATCGAGACGATGGGCAGCTACAACTGCCGCAACGTCGCCGGATCGGCCCGCCGCAGCGCCCATGCCACCGCCAATGCGATCGACATTTCCGCCTTCGTGCTGGCCGATGGCCGACGCATTTCGATCCGTGGTGACTGGGACCGAAGTGGCCCCAGCGAGCGTCGGTTCCTGAACGCCATTCACGCCAGCGCCTGCAAGCGCTTTGGTACGGTGCTGAGCCCGGCCTACAACGCTGCGCACCAGGATCACCTCCACCTGGAGCTGAGCGGACGCGCGTTCTGCAGGTGAACGCGCGCAAAACGGCGCATTCAGATTGCACTCACCGCCGACGCGGCTAATGATGCAAAACACGAACAACCCCGGGTCGCGCAACTGACGGAGGGGAACCATGTTCAAGTCAATCCTGCTCGCCGGTGCCGCCTTGGCGGTGCTCAATGCCACGCCTGCCGCCGCACAGATTGTCGGCGAGTGGCAGTATCAAGCTATCGCCGATTCCCCGACTTCGTTCCGCGTCACCCGCGACCCGGCCAATCCCCGCAAAATGACCGCGGTCGGCGATCTGGGCGGGCATCTGGTGGTGTTCGAAGGCACCTTCGTAAACCTGACCTGGAGCGGGAACTGGTACTGGTGGGGCGATGGAGCCACGCCGCCATCGGGGATCTACGGCTGCCGGTATCCCACCTTCGCGGCCAGCTCACACGCTCCGCCCCGGCGGACTGCAACCTATGGCGCGTTCGAGTTCCGCCTCAACGCCGCCGAAACCGCGATAACCGGCTGGTGGGCGACCAAGTGCCTGCGCACCCCCGAAAACGCGCGCGTTCCGGGCAAGGTCGGCTTTTCGGCAACCCGGATGAACACCTACACCACCGCAGCACCGCCGGCGCGCGAATGGCGCAGCGAGCCAGCGGTCCCGATCTCGCCCGGATCGCCACCCCGGCTGCTGTCCGAGGAGCCCATGGGCGATGGCCCCTGCGCCGACCGCGGCCGTTTGAAGCTTTCCTCCAGCGGCACGTCCGCCGTTCCCGACACGGTATTTTCCGCGCGCTACCGGCTGCGCCCATGCCTGACAAGCGTGGCGCGGTCGGTGCAGATCGACTTCCTCAATCCCGAAGGCAAGCGTCCGATGCGCCTGCGGCTGGAAGGATTGCGGATTCATCAGGCCGTGGGAACCGCGCCGAACCAGACGATCTTGGCGAGCCCGAACGGCGCCGTCCATCAACAGGGTTTGCGCTTCATCGGCGAACCGCACGCGGGTCAGGTAATGGGCAACATCTCGCTGCCGGGCCGGATCTGCGCCGCCCCGTTCTGGCTGGCGTGGCTGGATTTCTCCGACGGGACCCGGAGCCGTGAGCCTATTGGAATCGTGGCCTCGGCCTGCGGCATTGAACTCCACCGCGATATGATACCGGGGCCCACACCCAGATCCGGCGGCGACGGACCCCGCCCGGCGGGCAAAGTGCGGACCAAGGGCAGCTAAAGACGTTTTGCCGCGCTCTTGAGCAGGATCCGCGAATAGAGGCGGTGAAACCCCAGCAAGGCGTTGAAGACGAACGCATCGCCGCGCCTCTCGGCCAGGACCACGGCCGATCCGAAATGGAGCCGGGTGCCCGTCGCCAGCGGCCGAACCATCAACCACGACCGGGTACGGCCTTGAAAATCGCACAGCATCAACTGGTCCGGCGTGCGCGCTTCGACCGTCCATGCTGAAAAGCGCTCGCTGGCTCCAGCGGCAAGTCGCGCCACATCGGCTGCGGTGGCGGGGCGTTTCGCTGCCCAACCCAGCAGCCATCGCTCCGGACGAAACGCCGCACTGTTGTAAAACGCGGTGACATAGGCTGGCAGGTCAACGGCCCCGGCGACATCGGCGGCATAGCAATCGGTAAAGGCGCCCATGTCGCGGTAGCGTTCCAGCAAGCTCCCGGCCGGCAGCGGCAGCGCCGTGATTGCCGGGCGCGTCACGTGGTGTAGAAGCTGTAGTCCGGGAGCGAATGGAAGGCGTTCTTCAGCGCCTCGCTCCATCCGGCCGAGACTGCCTGGTAATAGGGATCCTTTGCGGTAACCCGCCGCTGATGGGTCGGCTCGAACTGGTCGCGCTCGATCACCAGCAGATCGAGCGGAAGCCCGACCGAGAGGTTGGCCTTGATGGTCGAATCGAAGCTGACCATCAGCAGTTTGACTGCGTCCTCAAAGCTCATGTCGCGATCATAGCCGCGCAGGATAATCGGGCGACCGTACTTGGTTTCCCCGATCTGGAAGAACGGAGTGTCGAAGCTCGCTTCGATGAAGTTGCCTTCGGGATAGATCAGGAACAGCCGCGGCTCCATGCCGTTGATCTGGCCGGCAACGATGATCGAGGCGGTGAAGGTGCCAGCCGCCTCTTCGCCATTGATCGCATCGGCCGAAGCGATGGTATCACGCAGCAGCTTGCCGACGATGGTCGCTACCTGGAACATGGTCGGCGCTTCAAGCAACGAATTGTGCCGCTCCGACGGGGCCTTGTTGCGCTCTTCCAGCTGGCTGATCACGCCTTGGGTGGTGGCAAGGTTGCCGGCGGTCATTACCGCGATGATCCGTTCGCCCGGCACCGCCCACGAATGCATCTTGCGGAACACCGAAATGTTATCGACCCCCGAATTGGTGCGGGTGTCGCTCATCATCACCAGCCCCTTGTCGAGCATCATTCCCACACAATAGGTCAAGTCAGCTTCCCTTCTGGCCCACCGCCTACTGTTCCGTGTGCTGTTGTTCAACCGCCAGTCGCACCGCCAGCACCGATTCCCCCGGACCCCAGCTCATCCCCGTGACCGGCGCCGCCTCGGTATAGTCGCGCCCGGTCGCCACCCGGATATAGCGCTCGTCCGGGCTGATCCCGTTGGAAACGTCGAAACCGACCCAGCCCAGGTTCTCGACATAGACCTCGGCCCAGGCGTGGCCTGCCTCCTGTTCGATCCGGTCGTCCATCATCAGGTAGCCCGAGACATAGCGCGCCGGCAGACCCAGTGCGCGGGCACCGCCGATGAAGATGTGGGCGTGGTCCTGGCACACCCCCTTGCCCAGCACGGCGGCTTCCTCGCCGGTGGTGCGAACTTCGGTTTCGCCGGTGACATAGGCAACCCGCTCCAGCACCAGGGCGGACAGCCGGTGCAGCGTGGCCAGGGTATCGCCGCGTGGCACGTCGATCTCGGCCAGGATGGAACGCACCTTCGGCCCCGGCCGGGTCAGCGGCGATTGGCCAAGGAACGACCACAGCGGCATGTGTCCCGATATCTGTCCGATCACCCCGTGGTTGTCGGCCGTCGCCACGAGCCCCTCGCAGCGGATCTCGACCGAACGGGCGCCCGGTTCGATCAGGATCAGCGTGGTGCGGTTGTGGTGATGATCATCGTACTCCACCTCAAGGGATGCGCCGGTGAAGCGCATCTGCCAGTCGAGCACCTTCTGGCCCTGGGTGCTCTTCGGAGTCAGCCGCAGCCGCTGCAGCCCGTGCGAAACCGGCTGCGAGAATTCATAACGGGTGGTATGTTCGATCCTGAGGCGCATCACGCGATGAACCGGTAATCGTGCTCGATCGCCTGCGCGACCTGCTGGTTGCAGGCGATGAACGCGGTCAGGAACTCGTGCAGGCCGCCCTCGAAAATCGCCTCGATCGTGGTTTCGTGGAACTGGGTGCCTAGCGCGCGCAGCAGTTCGTGGGCGCTGGTTTCGTGCCCGTATTCGTGGGCGAGGCCGAACAGGTTGGAGCGCAGCTTGTCGATGCAGAAATGCAGCGAGCGCGGAAAGCGCTGGTCGAGGATCATGAACTGCGCGATTCCGCGCGGATCCATCGTCCCGGCATTGAGCCAGCGGTAGGCCCGCTCGCCCGAGACCGAGCGGAGCAGGCTGTCCCACTGGACGTTGTCGAGGCTCGATCCGACCCAGGCGAGCGAGGGCAGCAGCAGATAATACTTTACGTCCAGGATCCGTGCGGTGTTGTCCGCGCGTTCGATGAAGGTGCCGATCCGGGTAAAATTGTGGATCTCGTTGCGCAGCATGGTGCCGTCCATCGCCCCGCGCACCAGAGTCATCTGGCGCCGGATCGCCCCCAGCACCTGCCCCAGCGAGGCTTCGCGCACCGGCCGGGCCAGCGCCTCGCGCAGCTGCATCCAGCTTTCGTTGACCGCCTCCCAGACCTCGCGGGTCAGCGCGGTACGGACCCCGCGGGCGTTGGTCCGCGCGCCTTCGATCATCGCCAGCACCGATCCGGGATTAGCCTTTTCGCGCAGCAGAAAATTCCACACTGCCGGCCCGGAATAGTCCTGCCCATGCGCCGCTTCATAGGTCGGGGTCATGCCGACCGAGACGATGAGCGAGCGCCACTCCTCCTGAGCGGTCGCGACGTCGCGGGTCAGCGCCATGCGGAAGCCTGCATTGAGCAGCCGTGCAGTGTTTTCGGCGCGCTCGAGATAGCGGGCCATCCAGAACACGCCATTGGCGGTGCGACCCAGCATCAGTCCTCCAGCACCCAGGAGTCCTTGGTGCCCCCGCCCTGCGACGAATTGACCACCAGCGAACCCGGTTTGAGCGCAACCCGGGTCAGCCCGCCCGGCGTGATGTCGATGCCCTGCGGGGAAACCAGCACGAAGGGGCGCAGATCGACGTGGCGCGGGGCCAGCCCGGACTTGGCGAAGATCGGCACGGTAGAAAGCGCCAGCGTCGGCTGGGCGATGTAGTTGTCCGGCTTGGCGCGCAGCTTGGCGGCGAAGGCCTCGATCTCCTTCTTCGAACTGGTCGGGCCGATGAGCATGCCGTAGCCGCCCGATCCGTGGACCTCCTTCACCACCAGTTCGGCGAGGTGTTCGAGCACGTAGGCCAGGCTGTCGGGCTCGGCGCAGCGCCAGGTCGGGACATTTGCGAGCAGCGGCTTTTCGCCGGTATAGAACTCGACGATCTCGGGCATGAAGCTGTAGATCGCCTTGTCGTCGGCAATTCCCGTGCCCGGCGCGTTGGCGATGGTGATCCGCCCGGCGCGGTAGATGTCCATGATCCCCGGAACCCCCAGCACCGACGCCGGGTTGAAGCTCAAAGGGTCTAGGAACTCGTCGTCGACGCGGCGGTAGAGAACGTCGATCGGCTGATAGCCTCGCGTGGTCCGCATCGCGATCCGGCCATCCACCACCCTGAGGTCGCTGCCCTCGACCAGTTCGGCGCCCATCTGGTCGGCCAGGAAGGCGTGTTCGAAATAGGCGGAATTGTAGATTCCCGGGGTGAGCACCGCCACCACCGGGCGATCTCCGCACCCGGCCGGCGCGCAGGCCGCCAGGCTCTTGGCAAGGCGGCGCGGATAGTCCTGCACCGGACGGACATTGACCCGGGTGAACAGCTCGGGGAACATCGCCATCATCGTCTCGCGGTTCTCCAGCATGTAGGAGACCCCGGACGGGGTGCGAGCGTTGTCTTCCAGCACCATGAATTCGTCCGGCCCGGTGCGCACCAGATCGATCCCGACGATGTGGGTATAGACCCCGCCGGGTGGGACCATGCCGACCATCTGCGGCAGGAACGCCGCGTTCTGCGCGATCAGCCGTTGCGGCACCCGTCCGGCGCGGACGATTTCCTGGCGGTGATAGATATCGTGAAGGAACGCGTTGAGCGCACGCACCCGCTGCTCGATCCCCTTCGACAGCTTGCGCCATTCGTGAGCGGTGATGATCCGCGGAACCATGTCGAACGGGATCAGTCGTTCTTCCCCGGCATTGTCGCCATAGACGTTGAAAGTGATCCCGGTCTTGCGGAAGAATCCCTCGGCCTCGGCATCCTTGCGCCGCAGCGCAGCTGGTTCCTGGGCATCGAGCCACGCACGATAGCCGGCGTAGGCGGGCCGCACCGCCCCGTCGGCGGTGATCATCTCGTCAAAAGACGAAGGTGCATGATTCATGCGGCGGCGTCCCCTTCGCGCCAATGACTGCCGGATGACAGGGCAGAGTCAAGCGGCAAGTTGCTGCACTTGCGAAGAAAGCGCGCCCCTTCCCCTCCCCGGCAAGTTATGGAATGGTCAGCCAATGGACGCGCGTGTTGACCGGATCGGACGGCTGGGAACCCCGATTGTTACCATCGAGGCCGCGGTTGGCGATCCTGACATCTGGCGCGCGCAAGCCCTGCGCAGCGACTGGGCACCCCGCGGCGATTTCTATCCGGGACCGCGCGCCGATGCCTCCCATGACTATCTGCACGATTTGGCCGAACCGTTGCGGGTGGCCCTGGGCCGGGTTTTCGGCTGGCGCAGTCCGGTCGACGTGATGGGCTGCTTCTATTCACTGGCGACGACCCCCGCCGCAGACCTCATCCCCGAACAGCGCGCTCCGCATGTTGACAGTTTCGATCCGGATCAGGTCGCGTTCGTGCATTTCCTTTGCGGCGCCCGGTTCGGGGGCACGGCGTTCTATCGCCAGCGCTCCACCGGTTTTGAGCGGATCGATGCCGGAAACTGCAACGAATTCGAACGCATCCGAACAGCCGAATCCGAACAGCTGCAGCGCGAACCCATCGACTATGTCGCTGCGGGAAGCCCGTACTTCGAACAGCTTTTCGTCTGCCCGGCGGCCTTCAACCGGATCGTCCTGTTTCCCAGCAATCTGCTGCACTGCGCCGATCTATCAGGAGTGACGCTGGACCCCGATCCTGCCCACGGCCGCCTGACCGTGGCCGGATTTCTCAGGCCGCAACAATAACGCCCGTCAGACCCAGGCCGTGGTCCCGTCGAGCAGGCCCAACACCACTCCGATCGCTGCCGGATCGGCCGAGAAACCGAAATGGGTGCAGCGCAGGGCGATCGCCCGGTCGCGTTCGCCCGGACGGCCGCAGGCACAGCGCGGGGCGACGATGCCGTCGCGCGGGCTCCACAGTGCCACTGTGGGCACCGGCGGCTTGGCCGCAGGATCGCCCCTTACCGGCGGATCGGCCACATCGTGCCCGGTGATCAGGTGATACGTGCGCCAGGCGTTGTTGGCATGACGGTCACCCGAAAACGGTGAACCCATCGTCACCACCCCGGCGACCGCACCGGGAACGCGCCGCGCCACTTCGCGGGCGAAAATTCCGCCCAGACTCCAGCCCACCAGCATCACCGGCGCGCCGGCGGCCTGCGCCAGAGCTTCAACCCGTTCAACCAGCCGGACCAGATTTTCTTCGGTCGGGCCGAGGTTGAGTCCCTCACCCCAGTCATGAACCCGGTGCCCGGCGGTTTCCAGCGCCCGGCGCAGGCGGCGCATGGTAAAGGTATGCGCGGCCAGGCCGGGAAAC
Organism: Novosphingobium sp.; assembly: GCA_013141325.1. Taxonomy (GTDB): domain Bacteria; phylum Pseudomonadota; class Alphaproteobacteria; order Sphingomonadales; family Sphingomonadaceae; genus Novosphingobium. Next base: position 4,282 of record JABFRE010000250.1, on the reverse strand, counting down.
AGCACGACCTGATGCGGATGCGGGGCCAGCGGAACCGTCAGGGGCCCAGCCCGGCGGGTCGGCACAATCCGAAGCCCTTCGCCCAGCCACAGCCGCAGCGACGGTCCGCGCACCCCGGCCGGGCGCGGCTTTGCCGCCAGCCGCAGCCGGCGCACCAGCGGACCGTTCAGTTCCAGTGCCATGCCGCGCCGCGCCTCAGGTGCAGTCGCCGATCCGTTCGTTGATGACCCGGGCTTCCATGTGCATGGCCGCTCCCGGCACACCGGCGCCGCTGGTATCGGTCTTCATCGTCAGGTCCGACTTGGTGGAGGAATAGCTGCCGTGCAGCTCGGACGTGGTGGTCATCCCCTTGCCGGTCTGGCAGGTCATTTTGGCATCGAGCGTACCGCCGCCGGCGTTGAAGCTGTCATAGGTGCAGTTGCCCTCGGCCCCGCGTTTGTTGAGCTCCTCGAAGCCCTTGTTCGCCTGTTCTGGGGTCAGGCAGAATTCCATCGTCTTCCCGGTCGCGCCGAACATGTTCTTCATCTGCGCCGCGCGGGCCGGATCCATCCCGGGGATTGAGACGTCGATGATCTTCATGGTGGTGCGGTACTTGCCGGGCTCGGGCCGGTCCATCCGGGCGACTTCGGCCTTGACCTGCTCGGCGGTCTTGGGCGTGTCGGGCGCCTTGTTGCAGCCGGCGAGCCCGAGGGTCAGTAAGGCGAGTGTCAGGACAACGGGGACGCGCATCGGCAGGGCCTTTCCGGCAGTTGATCGGCGCACAGGCTACCAAGCCTTCGGCCCGCTGCCAATCGCACAATGCAGCGCCCGATTCGCGGCGTGCCCAGCCGGTTGCGATCGGACGGTGCGGCGATCCGCGCGCGCGTGCCGCATTCCGCAGCTCTGCCGCAATCGCCGCCTTGACGTAACGGCATTCTCCGCACCCTCGCCAGCTTCCGTTCCAAACCGCAACGCATTGCTTGCAGCCGACGGAAAGCTGGGCCAATCTTGCCCCCAGCCATAAGCGGGAGAGAGCCCATGGACCTCGAATTCAGCCCCGAAGAAATCGCCTTCCGCGACGAAGTGCGCACCTTCATTGCCGAGAACTATCCCAGACAGCTCCGCGGCAAGCAGGACGAAGGGGACGAGCTGACCAAGGAGGACTTCCTCTCGTGGCACCGCGTGCTCCACGCCAAGGGCTGGGTCGCACCGGCCTGGCCGGTTGAATACGGCGGCACCGGGTGGACCGTGACCCAGCGCTTCATCTTTTCCGAAGAGACCGCCCGGGCCGATTGCATCCGGCTGATGCCGTTCGGGCTTACCATGGTCGGCCCGGTGATCTACACTTTCGGCACGCCGGCACAGAAGGCACACTTCCTGCCGCGCATCCTGTCAGGCGCGGACTGGTGGTGCCAGGGCTATTCGGAACCCGGTTCGGGTTCGGACCTTGCCTCGCTGCGCACCAAGGCCGAGCGGGATGGCGATCACTATGTAGTCAACGGGCAGAAGACCTGGACGACCATGGCCCAGCACGCCGACTGGGGCTTCTTCCTCGTCCGCACCGATCCCGATGCCAAGATGCAGGAAGGGATCAGCTTCCTGCTGATCGACATGAAGACACCCGGCATTGAGGTACGCCCGATCATCACGCTGGGCGGCGAGCACGAGGTCAACGAGGTGTTCCTCGACAACGTGAAAGTGCCGCTCGAAAACCGGGTCCACGAAGAGAACAAGGGCTGGACCTGCGCCAAGTTTCTGCTGGCGCACGAACGTGTCGGGATCGCCGGGGTGGCCTCGTCCAAGCGCGGGATCGAACGGATCCGCCAGATTGCCGCGACCGAGCTGGACGGCGACAAGCCGCTGCTCGCCAATCCGTTCTACCGCCGCAAGGTGGCCGAGCTGGAAATGGACCTGACCGCGCTCGAATTCACCGAGCTGCGCACGCTGGCGGGCGAAGCTGCGGGCAAGGGGCCGGGGCCGGAAAGCTCGGTGCTCAAGATCAAGGGCAGCGAAATCCAACAGCGGCTGACCGAGCTCGCGCTCGAGGCGGCGGGGCATTATGGCGCGCCCTATTTCCGCGGCTTTGGCGAAGGCGACAACGAACACCCGATCGGCCCCGAATGGGCCAACCGTACCGCGCCGTCCTATTACAACATGCGCAAGACCACGATCTATGGCGGATCGAACGAAATCCAGCGCAACATCATCGCCAAGATGGTGCTCGGCCTCTGAGCCGACCCGAGAGGACTTGAAGAATGGACCTGAGCTACACCGAAACCCAAGACATGCTGCGCGATACGACCGCGCGGTTTCTGGCCGATACCTATGGCTTCGAAGCCCGGCAGAAGATGATCGCCAGCACCGAAGGCCGCGACCCCGGCGTCTGGCGCGCGCTGGCGAGCGAGTTGGGGCTGACCAGCGCGCCCTTTGCCGAAGAATACGGCGGGATGGGCGGCGGCGCGCTCGAAAACCTGATCATGATGGAAGAGCTCGGCAAGGTCATCGCGGTCGAACCGTGGCTGCAAACCGTTGTGATCGGCGGCGGGACCCTCCAGGCCGTTGGCGGCAGCGTGGCGGCGGAGGTGATCCCGCAGATCATCGCCGGGGATTGCACGATCGCCTGGGCCTATGCCGAGCCGACCGGACGCTATGATCTGGCCCACGTGTCGACCACCGCCAAAAGCGATGGTGCCGGTTACGTCCTGAGCGGCCACAAGGCCGTGGTCTATGCCGCGCCGTGGGCCAGCCACCTGCTGGTCACCGCCCGGACCGGCGGCTCGACTCGCGAGAGGTCGGGGGTCGAGCTGTTCCTGATCGATGCCAAGGCCGCCGGGATCACCCGGCGCGATTACCCCACGGTCGACGGCTTCCGCGCCTCGGAAATCTATTTCGAAAACGTCGCGGTCGCGGCCGAGGCCCTGCTGCCCGGCGGGATCGACCTGATCGAGCGGATCGCCGACGAGGCGACGATGGGCCTCTGCGCCGAGGCGACCGGGATCGCCCGCAAGCTTCTGGACGGCACCGTTGAATACACCAAGCAGCGCAAGCAGTTCGGCCAGCCGATCGGCAAGTTCCAGGCGCTCCAGCACCGCATGGCCGATATGCTGGTCGAGGCCGAGCAGATTGCCTCGATGGCGCTGATGGGCACGCTCAAGCTCGACCTGCCGGCCGCCGAGCGCAAGGCGGCGGTCAGCCTGGCCAAGGCCAAGGTCGCCCGCAGCCTCAAATTCGTGGGGCAAAGCGCGGTCCAGACCCACGGCGGGATCGGCATCACCATGGAACTGGCGATCGGCCACTACTTCAAGCGCAGCACGATGATCGAGAACCAGTTCGGCAGCGCCGATCATCACCTGGAACGGTACGAGACGCTGACCCTGCCGGTCTGAGGCCAGCTGGCCGAGCGGGCATTCACCGCTTCACTTGCGCCGCTGGTACACCCGCACGTAATCGACTTCCATCCGCGCCGGGAAGGCGGCGGGGTCTATCCCTTTTTCGCCGCCCCATGTACCGCCCACCGCGACGTTGAGCAGCAGCCGCATCGGCTTGTCGAAGGGCCAGCGCGCCCGGTCGGTTCCGGCGCGGGCAAAGGTGAAGCGCACCGTGTCATCCACCCCCATCGTGATCCGGTCGGCGGTCCAGTGCAGCTGATAGCGGTGCATCGCCGCGCAGGCATCGGCCAGCGGGAACACGGCGGTCTTCTCCGTCTTGATCGCGTGGTTGAAGGCCTTGGTGTGGACCGAGTGATGGACCACCCCCGGATTGTGGCCGACGTGCTCCATGATGTCGATCTCGCCGTCGTCGGGCCACTTGCGCGCCGGATCGGCGGGCAGCATCCAGATTGCCGGCCAGATGCCGCGTCCGCAGGCCACCTTGGCCCGCACCTCGAACCAGCCATAAGTCCAGGTGCCCTTGGGCCCGCTGGTCAGCCGCGCTGAAGTATAGAGCTGCTTGCCCCAGTCGGCCGGGCGGGCCGCAGCGGTGCCCGGCGCCCCGGCCCGCGCCTCGATAGCCAGCACGCCGCGCTCCTCGCGAGCATTGGCCGGATCGCCGGTGCTGTAATACTGCGCCTCGGCGTTGTGCCAGCCGTCCTTGTTGCGGTGCGTTTCAGCAGTCCAGCGCAGCGGATCGGGCCGCCCTTCGCGGTAGAACTCGTCCGCCCAGACCAGCGTATAGCCCGGCGGAGCATGGTGTGCGCCCGGCGCCGGAGCCGGCAGCGGCACCGCAGCCGCCTTGGGCGTCGTCTTGGGCGCGGGTTTGGGCGGCGCGGCGCCGCCCGCTTCGCTCTGCCCTGCCGCTGCTGGTG
>JABFRE010000165.1 GCA_013141325.1 Novosphingobium sp. | reverse complement strand
CGTGATGAAGGCGATCGACAAGGTCAGCCGCGAGATCATGTACCCGATGGGTTGATGCGTCACCACTTTCCCCTAATCACGCAGGGGTGAGCGAACTCCCCATCCACGCCGTCCTGCCCGATCTGCTGGGCGCCTTGCGCCAAGGCAGCGGTGCGGTGCTGATTGCGTCGCCGGGGGCGGGCAAGACCACGGCCGTTGCTCCGGCGTTGCTGGCGGAGGATTGGTGCTCCGGTTCCGTGATCCTGCTGTCGCCGCGCCGGGTGGCGGCGCGTGCCGCGGCGGAGCGGATGGCCGAGTTGCTGGGTGAAGTGCCGGGTGAAACCATCGGCTATCTCACCCGGCTGGACAGCAAACGATCCGCAAAAACGCGGGTGCTGGTGATGACCGAGGCGATCTTCGTATCGACGATCCTGGCCGATCCGGAGTTGTCGGGCGTTTCCGCCGTGCTGTTCGATGAAGCGCATGAGCGGCATCTCGATTCCGACCTGGGGCTGGCGCTGGCCATCGAAAGCCAGCAGGTGCTGCGCCCCGACCTGCGGCTGGTGGTGATGAGCGCGACGATCGACGGAGCGCGCTTTGCCGACTTGCTGGGCGATGCCCCAGTGATCGAAAGCGAAGGCAAGGCCCATCCGCTAGCGATCCGATGGCTGGGTGCGCGGCCCGAGCTGCGGCTTGAAGACGCCATGTCCGGGGCGATCCTCACCGCCTGGCGCGAGGAAGCGGGCGATGTGCTGGCCTTCCTGCCCGGCGTGGGCGAGATCGAGCGCACCCGTGAGCGGCTGGCCGAACGGCTGCCCGATGCGCTGATCCTGCCGCTGCACGGCCAGTGTGAGCCCGCTGCCCAACGCGCGGCGATCAAGCGCGATCCCGCCGGACGGCGGCGGATCGTGCTGGCGACGGCGATTGCGGAAACCTCGCTGACGCTGGACGGGGTGTCGGTGGTGGTCGATGCCGGGTTGTCGCGGCGGGCGGAGTTCGACAGGGCGGCAGGGGTGACGCGGCTGGTCACCCACCGCGCCAGTCAGGCGGCGGCGGCGCAGCGTGCGGGCCGCGCGGCACGGCAGGGACCGGGCACCGCCTATCGCCTGTGGGAGGAAGCCGCGCACCCCGGACGGGCGGCGTTTGATCCCCCCGAAATGCTGACCTCTGACCTTGCTGCGCTGCTGCTGAACTTAGCACAGTGGGGTGCAGCAGACCCCGCCGCACTCGCGTGGATCGATCCGCCGCCGGCCGCAGCATTGGCCGCAGCAAACGCGAATCTTCAAGCGCTTGGTGCGCTCGATACGGCCGGGAAGATCACGCCGCATGGGCGCAGCATGGCGGCTCTGCCAATGGCTCCGCCGCTGGCCCATATGCTGCTCTATGCTGCGCAGCACGGCATGGCAGAGGGTGCAGCAAAGCTGGTGCTGCTTCTGCAGGAACGCGGGCTCGGCGGACGCGGCGAGGATCTGGCGTCGCGGCTGGACCGTTGGAACGGGGATCGCTCGGCGCGGGCAGAGGCGTCGCGCAAGCTGGCAAGGCGCTGGGCCCGAAGCGCGAACAGTCTTGGCAGTGCAGAGACTGGCGATCGAGCACCTCTCGCCGTCCTGCTTGCCGAAGCCTTTCCTGGCAACGTGGCGCGCCGCCGCGATGCCACGGGCGAAGACTGGCTTACCGCTGGTGGGCGCGGGCTGCGGCTGGATCCCGCTTCGCCGCTGGCACGGGCGCAGTGGCTCGCCGTGGGAGAGGCGCAAGGTGAGGCGAAGGGCGCGCGGATCACCGGCGCGATCGCCCTGGACGAAACCGACATCCGCCGCTGGCTGGCGCACCGGACCGAGCGCCGGACCACGCTGCGCTGGATCGCCGACGAGCGCCGGGTCGAGGCGCTGCTCGAACAGCGGCTGGGCGCGGCGCTGGTGTCGCGTGGCCCCGATCCGATCCCCGATCCCCAGGCGATCCGCGCCTTTCTGGTTGAGCGGATTCGTGCCGAAGGGTTGGACCTGCTGCCGCTTGGCAAGGCCAGTCAGGCGCTGCTGGTGCGCGCCCGCCACGCCGGCGTGGCGGCGCTGGCCGAGCAGGCGCTGCTGAGCGATCTGGATGACTGGCTCGGGCCCTTGCTGGGGCGCCGGCTCGACGCGCTTGATCCTGCCAGGCTGCACGAGGCGCTGCGGGCGCGGCTGGACTATGCTGCGCAGCAGGTGCTGGAGCGGCTGGCCCCCGCGCAGTTCACCAGCCCGGTTGGAACCGGGCATCCAATCGCCTATGACGATCCCGGCGGGCCTTCGGTGGAGCTCAGGGTCCAGGCGCTGTTCGGCCTCGACCGGCACCCCACCTTTGGCCAGCCGCCCCAGCCGCTGCTGCTCAAGCTGACCGATCCGGGCGGTAAGCCGCTCCAGACCACGCGCGATCTGCCGGGGTTCTGGCGCGGATCATGGAAGGATGTCCAGCGCGACATCAAGGGCCGCTATCCCAAGCACCGCTGGCCCGATGCGCCGTGGACCGAGGCGCCCAGCCTCAAGACCAAGAATGCCTTCAACCGGACTTGATTTGCGCTGCGTTTCGACGCAGTGCACCGCCATGCCTGCACGCATCTATCAACGCCCGAAAAACGCCATGCAGTCCGGCAAGGCCGGTCTGGGCGAATGGATCCTCGATTTTGCTCCCACAGAGGCGCGCCAGGCTGATCCGTTGATGGGCTGGACCGGATCGGGCGACACCCAGGCGCAGGTCCAGCTGAAGTTCGCCAGCGCGGACGAGGCCAAGGCCTATGCCGCCAAGCACGGGATCGCGGCAGAGGTTCACACCGTGCCCCCGCGCCGGTTGAAGTTGCAGACCTACGCCGACAATTTCAAATAGCCGGGCCGGCTTCAAACAGGCGGTTCGGGGCCGGAATGTACCGGTACGCTGTTCAGCTTCCGTTGGCGCGCAATCGTGCCGACACCGGGCGATGATGCCTCAGGAGCGTTCATGAAAATCCATTCGATTGCACCGGCAGCCTTGCTGGCTGCCCTTTGCGCTGCGCCGGCGCAGGCGGCGATGACTGTGCCCGACATTGAAACGATCGAAACCCGGCTATGCCCGGTCGGCGGGGCGACGGCGCTGCGGCTGGGCGTGACCGAAGCCGCGCAGGATCCCGCGTTGCGGCGGGCATTTTCTGGCCGCACTGCGCCGATTGCACCGTTTACCGAGGCGCACGCGGTTTACACGCACTGGTCGGAAAAGTTGAGCGCGGTCGAGTTCAACGGAGCCAGCCCGGACGGCGATGACAATGCGGCCTTTGAGGAAGGCATGGTCAAAGCACTTGATGCAGGTGGCTGGACGGTATCCTTGCGCAAGATGCCCGTTCTGACGCCGATGGGAGTGGGTGCTTACGAAAAGGTGCTGGTAACCGCTGATGGCCCGCGCCTCATGATGCTTCAGTTTGACGCGTCAGGTGCGGTCGCTTTGCGCTGCGGAGATTTCGAACTGCTTCGCCTGAGTGGAGACGAAGAATTGGAATGGCTGGCCCCGGGATCGTCCCGGCCCGTCATGCCCGTTAGCCCGGCGGGCGCGCTTGGAACCCTGCGTCCCGAGGACTGCGCCAAGCCCGAAATCCGAGACCATCTGGATCAGGTGCTCGACGAAGGCGCGCATCCCGAAATCAACGGAAAATTTGATCAGGCGGTGGCGCAGGATCGCTATCAAACCCGCCTGAAGACCTGGTTGCGCTGGAAAATCGTGGCATCGGGCAGGGCCAATGGGAACGCCTTGTGGAAGATTGAAGAGCAGACCGCTCCGTTCTCTGGGGATCAGCTTGAGAAGGACTTCAACGCTTTTCTGGCGCCTGTTGCGGCCTATGGTCAGGCCGGCAACACGGATGATGCCGAGGCCAAGTGCCGCGTCGCGGCCGGTGTTATGCTGGCTGAGTCCAAGCGCGCGGCAACCGACGCCGCCCGCCTCGCCAAAATCAACGCCGCGCTGGAGGCTGAGGGCAAGCGGCTGGGCGTCAATCTGGATTGAATGGGAAGCGGGCCGACCGTCTGCCCGGGTCGCGCTGTGAAGCATCCGATCAGGCCCGCTCCCTGACAGAACCGAGACGGTCCATGCCAAGTGACTGCCCCCATCGAGCGAGTCGGTTTTCGATCTACGCCGATTGCTGACGCCGGACTTGCGTAAATGCGACATCGCCGCCATATGGCCGCCCGGGAGTCGGTCGGACGTTTGCGCTCGCCAACCTGGTCAGGTCCGGAAGGAAGCAGCCACAACGGGTTGCGGCGGGTCGGCCGGCTCCTTCGGATTCGCTGTGGATTGGCCCATGCCGGGCTGCAAACGCCAGCTTTCTGCGCTTCCGGTGCTCACGGCCCGAACGGCCGCTGCGCGCCGGTTCTCGAAATCCGGCATTTCCGCTCCGGCCTGAGTCAATCCACAGCCCGACCGAAACTTCTTCGACATTCGCCACGTCAACGCTTACCAATCCCAGCGCATGGACGATTCCCCAGACATCATTGGTGACGAGCCCGACGTGGATCCCGACACTCCTTCGGCCGCCGAGCTGGAGGAGGCCGGGCAGGAGTCGATGTTCAGTTCGCCGCCAACGTCCGCCGCGCCCGCGACCGCTGCCGGTGTCGTCCCGGCGCAGCCCTATCGCGTGCTGGCCCGCAAGTACCGGCCGCAGACCTTCAGCCAGTTGATCGGGCAAGACGCGATGGTCCAGACGCTGGGCAATGCGATAAAGCGTGACCGGCTGGCCCATGCCTTCCTGATGACCGGAGTGCGCGGGGTGGGCAAGACCTCGACCGCGCGGCTGATCGCCAAGGCGCTCAACTGCGTCGGCGCGGACGGGCAGGGCGGGCCGACGATCGACCCCTGCGGACAGTGCGAGCCGTGCCTGGCGATCGCCGAAGGTCGCCACATCGACGTGATCGAGATGGACGCCGCCAGCCACACCGGCGTCGACGACGTGCGCGAGATCATCGAGGCAGTGCGCTATGCTGCGGTCTCCGCGCGCTACAAGATCTACATCATCGACGAAGTTCACATGCTGTCGCGCAACGCCTTCAACGCGCTGCTCAAGACACTGGAAGAGCCACCGCCGCATGTGAAGTTCCTGTTCGCCACGACCGAGGTCGACAAGCTGCCGGTTACGGTGCTCAGCCGTTGCCAGCGCTTCGATCTCAGGCGCCTGTCGCCCGAGTTGCTGGCCCAGAACTTCGCGATGATCTGCCGCGCCGAGGGGGTCGAGGCCGAGCCTGAGGCGCTGGCGATGATCGCCGCCGCGGCCGAGGGATCGGCGCGCGATGGGCAGTCGATCCTTGATCAGGCGATTGCCCATGCCGACCTGGGCGGCGAAGGCACGGTCACTGCGGCGCAGGTCCAGGACATGCTTGGCCTGGCCGACAAGAGCGCCCAGCGCGGCCTGTTCGCGGCCATGCTGGCGGGGGACGGTGCGGCGCTGATCGATATGGTCGACCGGCAGTTCGCCCTTGGCGTCGAGCCGCTTGCCCTGCTGCGCGGGGCGATGGAGCTGGCACACCGGATCGCGGTTGCGCAGCTTGGCCGCACCGCCGCCGATGCGGTGTCCGCCGAAGAGCGCGCCGCGCTGGAAGGCTGGGCTCAGCGGCTGACACCCGCGCAGGTTCATCGGCTGTGGCAACTGTTGCTCAAGGGGTATGATGAAGTGCGCGGCGCGCCCGATCCGCTGATGGCGGCGAAGATGGCGCTGCTGCGCGTGCTGCACGCCGCTGAAATGCCCGATCCGGGCATGCTGGCCAGGAAACTGGACGATCTGGTTGCGAACGGCGTGGTCGTGGGTGCCGCGCCGGCTTCTGCCCCCGCCGCCGCGCCCGCTGCCCGCGCCGAATCCGTCTGGAGTGCGCTGATCGAACAGGTCGACCAGTCCGGCCAGTTGCGGCTGGCACAGGTGATGCGCGATTGGGTGCGGGTGATCGAACTGAAGGGGGAAGAGCTGCTCTATGCTCTGGCGCCCGGCTATGCCGGCGATCCTACGCCCGAGCTGCGCGATGCCCTGCTGCGCGCCACCGGCCAGCGCTGGCAAGTGACCCGCGGCGAGGGGGAAGGGCAACCGACCCTGCGCGAGCTGGCCGAGGCCGCCAAGCAGGCCGAACGCGCCGCGCTGATGCAGCACCCGTTGGTTGAAGCGGCCTTTGCCGCGTTCCCCGACGCCCAGATTATCGAAGAAACCCCCGATGCGCGGATCGCGCAGGGCGGAAACAAATGGAGTCGGTAACGTGAAGTCGATGGAAGAGATGATCAAGGCCGCGCAGCAGGCCGCCGAGACCATCCAGAAGCAGATGACCGAAAGCCAGGCGAAACTCGACGGGATCGAGGTTGAGGGCAAGGCCGGCGGCGGACTGGTCTCGGTCCGCGCATCGGCCAAGGGCCGGATCATCGCCGTGGCAATCGACGACAGCCTGATGCAGGCCAGCGAAAAGGGCATCCTCGAAGACCTGATCGCCGCCGCCTTCAACGACGCCCGCGCCAAGGCGGACGAGGTTGCGGGCCGCGAAATGGCGTCGATGCAGCAGGGCATGGGCCTGCCGCCGGGGTTCAAGCTGCCGGGGATGTAGGGGACGTTTCGTTCAAGACTGACACCAGCTCAGTTAACAACGAAATCAGCGCTTCTCTCTTTGGTCCGGGAATTGATCGGGTGGTATCGATCAAAGCTCGTTCTTTGGATGAAAGGCCGCCGTCCTTTTCGAGCATCAGATCTGCCGGACGCAAGTTCAGCACCGGTGCGATGCGGCGCATCCAATCGACATCCAAGTCTCGTTTGCCTGTCTCCAAGCGTTGGATTTGGGCCGGATTCGTTGAAGTCTGATCGGCGATGGCCTGAAGGGTCAATCGCGCATATAGCCGATAGCTTCTGATTGCATTCTGAGGCTCAAAATCCAAAATTTTCGGCATGGGCAAAATCCTTGACGCGAAGTGCATCTGGCGGCCGCAATACCTTAGTATATTGGCGCCATCCAGCTTATGAATTTGCCGTTATGGAAAAACTAGGTATCTTCTTGTGTCAACGTGCCGGTTCAATCCGCTTCCCGCCCTTTATCACCCCGCTGACGTGCTCCAGCTGGCGCACATCGCTCAGCGGGTCGCCGTCGAGCGCCACCAGATCGGCGTAGCGGCCCACGGCGATGGCCCCCACGTCGCCCTCGCGGCCCAGGGCCTGCGCGGCGTTGGTGGTGGCGGCGCGGATCGCCTCGAGCGGAGTCATACCGTATTGCACCATGGTGGCGAACTGGCGGCCGATCTGGCCGTGGGGCATAACCCCGGCGTCCGATCCGAACACCATCCGCACTCCGGCCTTGTGCGCCTTGCGGAAGTTGTCGCGCTGGATCTGGGCGACCTCGCGGTCCTTGCGCAGGTTGTCTTCGAGCACGCCGTTCTTCTTGCCTTCGGCCTGGGTGTAGTCGGTATTGTAGATGTCCATGCTGAACCACACCGGCTGCTTGCGGGTGGCGGCCAGCTTGATCCCCTCGTCATCGACCAGGCTGGCGTGCTCGATCGTGTCGATCCCGGCCTTGATCGCCGCCTTGATCCCCGCTGCGCCGTGGGCGTGGGCGGCCACTTTCAGGCCCCACATGTGCGCCTCATCGGCAATCGCGCGCAGCTCCCCTTCGGTCAGCTGTTGCTGGCCGGGTTCGGTGTTGTGCGAAAAGACCCCGCCGGTGGCGCAGACCTTGATCACCTGCGCGCCGTACTTGCGCTGGCGGCGTACCTGATAGCGCAGTTCGTCGGGCGTATCGCCAACGCCTTCCTCCTTGTGCCCGCTTTCCATGCTGGGCGGTAGCCCGGTGCTGTCGCAGTGCCCACCGGTCGCGCCCAGCGCGTGACCCGCCCCGATCACCCGGGGTCCGGTCACATAACCGGCCTCGACCGCCTGTTGCAGCCCGATGTCGTTCCAGTTGGCGGAGCCGACGTTGCGCACCGTAGTGAATCCGGCGTCGAGCATCGCCCGCCCGTTGCTGACGGCGGTCATCGCAAAGAAGCTGTCGGTAAACTCCAGTCCGCGCCAGCCGCCGATGTCGGCGGGGCCGTCAAGGTGGGCGTGCATGTCGATCAGTCCGGGCAGCACGGTCTTGCCGGCCAGGTCGATATGGGTGGTTTCCGCGGTCCAACGCACTGTGCGGGCATCGGCGATTCCGGTGATCCGTCCGTCCTCGCCCACGAAAATCGCCGGATGCTCGACATATTTGCCCGTGGCGACGTCGAGATAGCGCTCTGCCGTAATCACGGTGTTGCCGGCCAAAGCAGGGGCGGCAGCTGCGAGAAGCGAGGCGGCGGCGAGCAAGAGGCGCATGGAAATCCCTTCCGGCATTGGAATGCCGCGATCCTAGCGCGCAAGCAGCCGCTGGCAACGCCGTTCCATCCACAGCCGCGACGCTGCTGCGCCATTGCACGGCGGGCAGGGCGCCCCCATATCCCGATTCAAACCGGGGATTCACCCCTGCGGCCCGATGCCGGGCCGGATCTGGACACGCTTGCTATGACGAAACTTCTTCCCCTGCTGCCGCTACGCGACATCGTCGTGTTTCCCGGCATGGTCGTACCGCTGTTCGTCGGGCGCGAGAAATCGGTGGCGGCGCTGGAAACGGCGATGGCTTCGGCAGAGGAGAAGGATATCTTCCTGCTCGCCCAGCTCGATCCGGGCTGCGACGATCCGGAAGAGGATGATCTCTATGACGTTGGCGTGATCGCCACTGTGCTTCAACTGCTCAAGCTACCCGATGGTACCGTGCGCGTGCTGGTTGAAGCGCGCGAGCGCGCCACGCTGGAAGACCTGCGGATCGAAACCGGGGCCAGCGGCGAACTGGCTGTGGCGCAGGTTGCGCTGGTCGATCCGGTATCGGTATCAGGGAACGAAGTGGCCGGGATGATGCGCTCGGTGGTCGAAACCTTTGGCGAATATGCCAAACTCAACAAGAAGCTGCCGCAGGAAGCGGGTGAGAACCTGGACGAGATTGTCGATGCCTCGGCTCTTGCCGATGCGGTCGCGGCGCATATCCAGGCGAAGGTTTCGGACAAGCAGACCCTGCTGTCCGAAAGCGATCCGCTCAAGCGGCTGGAAATGGCCTATTCGTTCATGGAAGGCGAGCTGGGCGTGCTGCAGGTGGAACGCCGGATCCGCGGGCGCGTGAAACGCCAGATGGAAAAGACCCAGCGCGAATACTACCTGAACGAACAGCTCAAGGCGATCCAGTCGGAACTGGGCGGCGGCGACGAGGGCGAGGGCAACGAAATTGCCGAACTGCAGGGCAGGATCGACAAGCTCAAACTGTCGAAGGAAGCGCGCGCCAAGGCCAATTCGGAGCTCAAGAAGCTCAAGACCATGCAGCCGATGAGCGCCGAAGCGACCGTGATCCGCAACTACCTCGACGTCCTGCTCGGCCTGCCCTGGGGCAAGAAGAGCAAGCTCAAGAAGGATATCGGCGCCGCACAGGCGGTGCTCGATGCCGATCACTATGCGCTCGACAAGGTCAAGGACCGGATCGTCGAATATCTCGCGGTTCAGGCGCGCACCAACAAGCTCAAGGGTCCGATCCTGTGCCTGGTCGGCCCGCCGGGGGTTGGCAAGACCAGCCTGGGCAAGTCGATCGCCAAGGCCACGGGGCGCGAATTCGTCCGCCAGTCGCTGGGCGGGGTGCGCGACGAGGCCGAAATCCGCGGCCACCGCCGTACCTATATCGGCTCGCTGCCCGGCAAGATTGTCACCAACCTGAAGAAGGCCGGGGCCAGCAACCCGCTGTTCCTGCTCGACGAGATCGACAAGCTGGGCCAGGATTTCCGCGGCGATCCCGCTTCGGCATTGCTCGAAGTTCTCGATCCCGAACAGAATGCCAAGTTCCAGGATCACTATCTGGAGCTCGACTACGATCTGTCCGACGTGATGTTCGTCTGCACCGCCAACAGCCTCAACCTGCCGCAGCCGCTGCTCGACCGGATGGAACTGATCTGGCTCGAAGGCTACACCGAAGACGAGAAGGTCCAGATCGCCGAACGCCACCTGATCGCCAAACAGGTCGAAGCACACGGGCTCAAGAAGGGTGAGTTCACCCTGACCACCGAGGGGTTGCGCGATCTGATCCGCTATTACACCCGCGAGGCCGGGGTCCGCACGCTGGAGCGCGAGATTGCGCGGCTGGCGCGAAAGGCTCTGCGCAAGATCCTTGAAGGCAAGGAAAAGTCCGTAACGGTTACCCCGGACAACCTTGGTGACTTCGCCGGGGTCCGCAAGTTCCGCTATGGCATGGCCGAGGAAGATCATCAGGTCGGCGCGGTGACCGGCCTGGCCTGGACCGAAGTCGGCGGTGAGCTGCTGACCATCGAAAGCGTCACCGTGCCGGGCAAGGGAACGGTCAAGACCACTGGCAAGCTTGGCGAGGTGATGAACGAGAGTATCCAGGCCGCCTACAGTTTCGTGCGGGCGCGCAGCCCGGCCTACGGGATCAAACCCAGCCTGATCGCGCGCAAGGATATCCATATCCACCTGCCCGAAGGGGCCGTGCCCAAGGACGGTCCGTCGGCCGGGATCGGCATGGTCACCTCGATTGTCTCGACCCTGTCGGGCATCCCGGTGCGCAAAGATTTGGCGATGACCGGCGAAGTGACCCTGCGCGGGCGGGTTCTGGGGATCGGCGGCCTGAAGGAAAAGCTGCTCGCGGCGCTGCGTGGGGGGATCAAGACCGTGCTGATCCCCGAAGAGAACCGCAAGGACCTGGCCGAGATCCCAGCGAACGTGATCGAGGGGCTGGAGATCGTGCCGGTAAGCCACGTCGACGAGGTGCTGGCGCGGGCGCTGATCGCGCCGCTGGAGCCGATCGAATGGAGCGAGGCCGACGATTTGGCAAGCCAGCCGAGCCCCGCAACAGCCGCCTCGGCGACGGCACATTGATTCGCGATCCGGCCATGCTGCACCGCGGCAATCGGGCACTTTTCCGATTCGCTGCGGTGCACCATTGACGCGTCACGCCCCGGCAAGTGCTCGATTCGTCGAAAACGGCGGAAAATCGGGGATAATCAGCCGCCAAATTGACGGTTTGGCTTTGACAGGTTCGGCAAAAGCGGTTCAAGTCCGCCCACCTTTCGAGGCAAATCAAAACCAACCGTCGAAATTCAAGAGCAAGTAGGGGGTTCCCGAATGAACAAGAACGATCTGATCAGCGCCGTTGCGGATTCGAGCGGCCTGACGAAGAGCGATGCGACCAAGGCCGTTGAAGGCGTGTTCGATGCTATCACTGGCGCCCTGAAGAAGGGTGACGAAGTCCGCCTCGTCGGCTTCGGTACTTTCTCGGTTGCCAAGCGCAAGGCCTCGACCGGCCGCAACCCGCGCACCGGCGAACCGATGAAGATCAAGGCTTCGTCGCAGCCGAAGTTCAAGGCCGGCAAGGGCCTCAAGGACGCCGTCAACTAGGACGGTGTCCCCCGGGGCCGAAACGCCTCGCGGCCCTAGCAATTCAAGCGCCGCGCTTGCCCCCGGGCAGGTGCGGCGTTTGGTTATTGGGCGCTGTGTGCTCGCCGTACTGGACGGGTTAACCCTGTCGCTCTATATCGGCGGCGATGAACCGCATTCTCCTTGCCCTGCTGGCCCTGTTCACGGGCCTTGTCGCGCCGGTCGCCCCGGCGCAGGCGCGCATGGGCGGGGCGGGCAGTGCCGAGGTTGGCGCGGTGGAAAGTCTGGCGCTCGCGGCCAAGGCCTGCAGCGCCGCTGCCGTGGTCAACGAGACTCCTGCCTGCCGGACCGAACGGTGCAGCAAGGCCACCGGGCGGGTCCGCCCGCAGCGTCCGCGCGTGTTCATCCCGACGGTGCTGTTCGGCGCTGACCGCGCTTTCGAATAGCGCCCGGCATTTCATAGAATTCGACTGTCTGCGCGGCCGCACCCTGCCGGCGCGGACCATTGCCCTATCCCGCAAGTTCAGGAAATCCCTATGCTCGGCTCCATCGCCAAGGCCATTTTCGGCTCGTCCAACGACCGCTACGTCAAATCGCTCGACAAGATCGTCCGGCAGATCGCTGCTTTCGAACCCGCCATGGAGGCGCTGGCCGATCCCGAACTGGCCGCGCAGACCGCCAAGTTCCGAGCCCAACTGGCCGACGGCAAGGCGCTCGACGATATCCTGCCCGAAGCCTTTGCTACCGTCCGCGAAGCCTCGCGGCGGGTGCTGGGGATGCGCCACTTCGATGTCCAGATGATCGGCGGCATCGTCCTCCATCGCGGCGAGATCGCCGAAATGCGCACCGGCGAGGGCAAGACCCTGGTCGCGACCCTGGCGGTCTATCTCAACGCGCTTGAGGGCAAGGGCGTCCACGTCGTCACGGTCAACGATTACCTGGCCCGCCGCGACGCCGAATGGATGGGGCAGATCTACACCTTCCTGGGGCTGACCGTGGGCGTGATCGTCCCCAACCTGACCGAGGAAGAGCGCCGCGCGGCCTACAATTCCGACATCACCTATGCCACCAACAACGAGCTGGGCTTCGATTACCTGCGCGACAACATGAAGCACGAGCGCAGCCAGATGGTCCACCGCCCGTTCAACCATGCGATCGTCGACGAGGTCGATTCGATCCTGATCGACGAAGCGCGCACGCCGCTGATCATTTCCGGCCCGACCGACGACAAGAGCGAGCTCTACATGCTGGTCGATGCAGTGGTGAAACAGCTGCCCGAGGATCTCTACGAAAAGGACGAGAAGACCAAGAGCATCACGCTGACCGAAGACGGGGTCGAATGGGCCGAGCGCCAGCTGGAAGCGGCCGACCTGCTGGTCGGCTCGAACCTCTACGATGTCGAGAACACCCAGGTGGTCCACCACCTTAACGAAAGCCTGCGCGCCAACATCATGTTCAAGCGCGACATCGACTACATCGTCAAGGACAACAAGGTCGTCATCATCGACGAATTCACCGGGCGGATGATGGACGGCCGCCGCTGGTCGAACGGGCTGCACCAGGCGGTGGAGGCCAAGGAAGGCGTTCAGATCGAGCCGGAAAACCAGACCATGGCCTCGATCACCTTCCAGAACTATTTCCGGATGTATCCGAAGATCTCCGGCATGACCGGCACCGCAGCGACCGAAGCGGCGGAATTCTTCGACATCTACAAGATGAACGTCGTCACCATTCCCACCAACGTGCCGGTTCAGCGCGTCGATGAGGAAGACGAGTTCTACAAGAACACCCAGGACAAGTTCCAGGCGATCGCCAAGCTGATCGAGGAGCGCAGCCTGGCCGGACAGCCGGTGCTGGTCGGCACGGTCTCGATCGAAAAGTCCGAGCTGCTGTCTGAATTCCTCAAGGAACTGGGGGTGAAGCACAACGTGCTCAACGCCCGCTTCCACGAAATGGAAGCGCATATCGTCGCTCAGGCCGGACGGCTGGGGGCGGTGACCATCGCCACCAACATGGCCGGGCGCGGTACCGACATCAAACTGGGCG